>JAGWMH010000304.1 GCA_028871775.1 Betaproteobacteria bacterium | reverse complement strand
CACGCCCTGCACGCGGCCATGAATCACGAGTCGCAGCGTCTTCTTGGAGGAAGCCGGAGAGAGGGTCATTTTTTTCCATGCAATAGTTTGCGCGCGAACTAGAACTTGATCGCCGAGAAGACCTTCCGCGCCAAGGTTCCAGTTGCTTCCAACGGGTTTGCGCGGATCGCTTTCTCCTGCTCGGCCATCATCAGAAACAATCCATCCATCGCCTTGCGCGTGATGTAATCATCCAGCCGGACATCGCGCTCGTCCACCAGACCGAACTTCACGCCCTTGCCGGCAAACTGGTCGTATTTTTCCGCGACCTTCACCTTCAGCATCGCCTTGCTGATGATGGGTTTGAACTTTCCTGCCAGCGCGGTTTCGGTATTCTTGCGGAAGTATTGCGTGGCGGCGTCATCGCTGCCGGTGAGGATGCTTTTGGCATCTTCCACGGTCATTTTTTTGACTGCGCCGGTCAGCAGGTTTCTGGCTTCCGGAACGGCGGCTTCGGCAGCGCGATTCATCGATGTGACCAGCTCATCCGCATAGTTGCCCATGCCGAATTTACGCAGCAGTCCATCCACCTTCTGCAAACTTTCCGGCAGCAAGATGCGTACCTTGTCGTTGCCGAGATAGCCATTTTCCTTTGCCAGATTTTTCACCGCAGTTTCCGCGCCCTGAATGAGCGCCTGCTTCAGGCTGCCAACCTGATCCTTGTTGCTGAAGCTGGAAAGGTCGAGCGCCGATGCATGGGTTGCGGCAAGCAGGAACGAGGCAACGAAAATTGTGTGAATGTGTGCTTGCATGGCAAGGCTCCTTGGGTGATCCTGAAAAAGTTTCCACCACGAAGGACACGTAACCAGCGACTTAGCGAGCGTTGTTTGCTCGTTTAGTCGAATGGCCAGTAGTTTCATCAGAGATCACGAAGATGTTTCATGGGTTGCATATCGTTTGGTGCTTACCCGTCAATAGCCTTGCGTTTTTCTTCGCGTTCTTCGTGCCCTTCGTGGTTCAGCCTATTTTTTGCGTGGCGGTAACAGATCCGTGATCGTGCCCTCGGCCATCTCCGCCGCGAATCCGAGTGTCTCCGACAGGGTCGGATGCGGATGGATGGTCAGGCCGATGTCTTCCATGTCCGCGCCCATTTCCAAAGCAAGCACCGCTTCGGCGATCAGTTCACCGGCATTCGCACCGACGAGGCCCGCGCCCAGAATGCGGCGGGTCTGCGGCTCGAACAGCAATTTGGTGGCGCCTTCTTCGCGGCCGATGGACAATGCGCGCCCCGAGGCCGCCCACGGGAAACCGGCTTTTTCGTAGGCTATGCCTTGCGCCTTGGCCTGTGTTTCGGTGAGGCCCATCCAGGCAATTTCCGGGTCGGTGTAAGCCACCGCAGGAATTGTGAGCGCATCGAAGCCGGACTTGTGCCCCGCGATGACTTCCGCCGCCACCTTGCCTTCGTGGCTCGCCTTGTGCGCCAGCATCGGCTCGCCGGCGATGTCGCCGATGGCGTAGATGTGCGGCACGTTGCTGCGCATCTGCTGATTCACCGGAATGAAACCGCGCTCGTTGACGGCCACCCCCGCAGTTTCCGCACCGATGTCGCGCCCGTTGGGGCGGCGGCCGACGGCCAGCAGCACGCGGTCATACAGTTGCGGCTCGGGCGCTTGTTCGCCTTCGAAGGTTACCCTTAAGCCGTTCTTTTGCGCTTCGATTTTGCTGACCCTGGTCTTCAGGTAAATCGCTTCATAGCGCCTCTCGATGCGTTTGTGCAGCGGGCGCACCAAGTCGCGGTCAGCGCCGGGGATCAGGCCGTCGGCCAGTTCTACTACGCTGATCTTGCTGCCGAGCGCATCGTACACCGTGGCCATTTCCAGCCCGATGATGCCGCCGCCGATGATCAACATGCGTTTCGGCACATCCTGAAGTTTCAATGCGCCGGTGGAGTCGATGATGCGCGGATCGTCATAAGGCAAGCCGGGAATGCGCGCCACGCTGGAGCCTGCGGCGATGATGGCGTTATCAAACGTGATGGTCTTGCTGCCGTCCTTGGTTTCCACGCTGAGGCTGTTGGGTGTAGTGAATTTTGCGACACCCTGCACCACCTGCACCTTGCGCTGTTTGGCCAGCCCGGCGAGGCCGCCGGTGAGTTTGGTGACGACGCTTTCCTTCCAGGCGCGAATCTGGTTGATGTCAATCTTCGGCTTGCCGAAAGTCACGCCGTGCTGCGCGACTTCTTCCGCTTCAGTGGTCACCTTGGCGACATGCAGCAAT
>JAGWMH010000303.1 GCA_028871775.1 Betaproteobacteria bacterium | reverse complement strand
TCATACAGCAAGGAAATATCTTGGAACTCTCGACTCGCGTACAAGCCATCAAGCCCTCCCCCACCCTGGCCGTCACCGCCCGTGCGGCGAAGCTGAAAGCCGAAGGCAAGGACATCATCGGGCTGGGCGCGGGCGAACCGGACTTCGATACACCGCAGCACATCAAGGATGCGGCGATCGGCGCAATCAACAAGGGACTCACCAAATACACCCCAGTGGGCGGCATACCTTCGCTGAAACAGGCGATCATCGCCAAGTTCAAGCGCGACAACGGTCTTGATTACGCTGCAAAACAGATCCTGGTCTCCTGCGGCGGCAAACAGAGTTTTTTCAACCTCGCGCTTGCCTTCATCAACCCCAGCGACGAGGTGATCATCCCCGCCCCTTACTGGGTGTCCTATCCCGACATCGTGCTCATCGCGGAAGGCAAGCCGGTGATCGTGCAGGCGGGCATCGAGCAGGGTTTCAGGATGACCGCCGCACAACTCGCCGCCGCGATCACGCCAAAAACCAGGATGGTGGTGATCAACAGCCCGAGCAATCCATCCGGCGCGGTGTATACCCTTGAGGAGTTGAAAGCATTGGGCGAGGTACTGCGCAAACATCCGAACATCCTGATCGCCACCGACGACATGTACGAGCATATCGCGCTGGCCGACGCGAAGTTCGTCAACATCCTGAACGCCTGCCCCGACCTGTATCCGCGCACCATGGTGCTGAACGGCGTATCCAAGGCCTATTCCATGACCGGCTGGCGCATCGGCTACGCGGCTGGGCCGGAAAATATCATCACGGCGATGGAGAATGTGCAGTCGCAGAGCACTTCCAACCCGACTTCGATTTCGCAGGTGGCGGCGGAAGCGGCGTTGAACGGCGACCAGGGCTGCATCACGCCGATGCTCAAAGCGTTCCGCGAGCGCCATATGTTTGTGGTGGATGAATTGAACAAAATTCCCGGCGTGAAATGCCTCATGGCGGGCGGCGCATTCTATGCTTTCCCCGACATGCGCCTCGCCATCGCCAGCCTGCACCGGCGCGGCAAGATCAAGGAAGCAACCGACATCGCGCTGTCCGAGTACCTGCTGGAACACGGTGGCGTGGCGGTAGTCCCCGGTTCTGCCTTCGGCAGCGAAGGCTATCTCCGCCTGTCTTTCGCCACCTCGATGGAGAACCTCAGGATAGCGCTGGAGCGCATCGCGAAAGCGCTGTCGTGAGGTTTCGGTGAAGGCTAACCTTCTCCCCGCAAGGGGGAGGCCGTGGTTGTAAAGCCACTAAAGTGGCAACAACCACGCACAGGTTGCGCTGGAGCGGATGCACAAGGCAATTGCCTGAGAAGCTGTTTCATCGCGTACCTAAAGCATGGACGCTCACCGTAAGTTCCGTATCGTGATATCGCTCAGGTATTTATTTCTTGCCGGGTTTGCCTGCCTGCTGATCGGCATGTCCGGCGCCCCTGCAGCGATTGCCGCAGCACCGCGCGCGGTGACGCCGCGCGGCCTGCTCGGCGCGGATGAAAAAGCGAACATCGCGCTGTTCAAGTCTGCCTCACCGTCGGTCGTGCACATCACCACGCTCGAATACGCACGCGACTTTTTCTCGCTCGATGTCATGCAAATCCCGCGTGGTACGGGGAGCGGCTTCGTCTGGGATGAGCAGGGGCGCATCGTCACCAACTTCCATGTGATTCAGGGTGCAAATGCGGCAACCATCACGCTTTATGACCAGAGCACATGGAAGGCCCGGCTGGTCGGCGCCTTCCCCGACCGCGACCTGGCCGTGCTGCAAATAGATGCGCCGCGCGAGAAGCTCAAACCGATACCGATCGGCGCCAGCCGCGACCTTGCCGTCGGCCAGCGGGTGTATGCCATCGGCAATCCCTTCGGACTCGACCAGACCCTCACCATCGGCATCATCAGCGCGCTGAACCGTGAGATCGAGTCTGTCACACAGCGCAAGATCCGCGGCGTCATCCAGACCGATGCGGCGATCAACCCCGGCAATTCGGGCGGCCCGCTGCTCGATTCTTCCGGCCGGTTGATCGGGGTGAATACCATGATCTTCAGCCCGTCCGGCGCATCTGCCGGCATCGGGTTCGCCATTCCGGTGGATGAGATTAACCGCATCGTCCCGCGCCTGATCAGGGACGGCAAATTCGCGCGGCCGGTGCTCGGCGTTCAGTTTGCCCCGGCGCAGCTCATGACGACGCTCGGACTCAAGAATGGCGTGGCCGTACTCGAAGTCGCGCAGGGCGGTCCTGCGGAA
>JAGWMH010000302.1 GCA_028871775.1 Betaproteobacteria bacterium | reverse complement strand
AAGGCGCGATAAATCGCACCACTACCGCCAATAAAACTGAAATCGACCATGACCACCATCCGCCAGGAAGACCTCATCGCCAGCGTCGCCGACGCACTGCACTATATCTCCTACTATCACCCGCTCGACTACATCGAGGCGCTGGGCCGCGCCTACGAGCGCGAGCAGTCGCCCGCCGCGCGCGATGCCATCGCACAGATCCTCACCAACTCGCGCATGAGCGCGCAGGGGCACCGGCCGATTTGCCAGGATACCGGCATTGTGACGGCCTTCGTCAAGGTCGGCATGGATGTGCGCTGGGATGCGCAGATGAGCGTTTCTGACATGATCAACGAAGGTGTGCGCCGCGCCTACCTGCATCCGGACAACACGCTGCGCGCCTCGGTGCTGGCAGATCCCGCCGGCGCGCGCAAGAACACGCGCGACAACACGCCTGCCGTGATCAACTACGAGATCGTCGCGGGCGACAAGGTCGAGATCATTCTCGCAGCCAAGGGCGGCGGCTCGGAGAACAAGTCCAAGTTCGCCGCACTCAATCCTTCCGACAGCATTGTGGACTGGGTGCTGGAGACTGTGCCCGAGATGGGCGCGGGCTGGTGTCCGCCGGGCATCCTCGGCATCGGCATCGGCGGTACGGCGGAGAAGGCCATGCTGCTCGCCAAGGAGGCACTGATGGAGCCGGTGGGCATCCAGGAGCTGCAGGCGCGTGGGCCGAAGAATCGTGTGGAGGAACTGCGCCTCGAGCTCTACGAGAAGATCAACGCGCTCGGCATCGGCGCGCAGGGAGTGGGCGGCCTCACCACGGTGGTGGACGTGAAGATCAAGGACTATCCGACGCACGCCGCGAGCCTGCCAGTGGCGATGATCCCCAACTGCGCCGCGACGCGCCATATCCACTTCACGCTCGATGGCAACGGCCCGGCGGTGCTCGCCCCGCCGTCGCTCAACGACTGGCCGAAGGTCGAATGGAAGGCTTCCGCCGAATCGCGCCGCGTTAACCTCGACACCGTCACGCGCGAAGAACTGGCGAGCTGGAAGCCGGGCGAGACGCTGCTGCTTTCCGGCAAGCTGCTCACCGGGCGCGATGCCGCGCACAAGCGCATCGCCGACATGCTCGCGCGCGGCGAGAAGCTGCCGGTGGACTTCACCAACCGCTTCATCTACTACGTCGGTCCGGTCGATCCGGTGCGCGACGAAGTGGTCGGGCCCGCCGGCCCCACCACCGCGACGCGCATGGACAAGTTCACCGAGACGATGCTGGCGAAGACCGGCCTGATCGGCATGGTGGGGAAATCGGAGCGCGGGCCGGAAGCCATCGCGGCGATCAAGCGGCACAAGGCGGTGTACCTGATGGCGGTCGGCGGCGCGGCCTACCTGGTGTCCAAGGCGATCAAGGCGTCCAGGGTGCTGGCCTTTCCCGAGCTCGGCATGGAAGCCATCTACGAATTCACGGTGCAGGACATGCCGGTCACCGTGGCGGTGGACAGCAACGGCATCTCGGTGCACGAGACCGGCCCGGCGGAGTGGCGCGTGAAGATCGGCAAGATTTCCTAGGCCAGCCTGGAGCCCGTTCCCCTTCGGCAGGCTGATGAAACAACTGGTGAAACGCTGAATAACTCCCCCGTTCGTGGTGAGCTTGCCGAACCATGAGCGGGGGACAGTTAACAATCAATGCGTTGGTTTGCCAGCCCTTCGACAGGCTGATGGAACTACTAGCCATTCGACTAAGCTGCCAAAAGGCGGCAGCCAAGTCGCTGGTTATCAGGGCGAACGGACTGGTTCAGAGTTTCCCTAGCCATTCGACCAGGCCGTCAAGGAATGACGTCCAAGTCGCTGGTTATCAGGGCGAACGGTCTTGGAAACTAGGGGCGCGGCAAACGGAACGGCTTGCCCTCGGCATCCAGGAAACAATCTACCGGGCCTACAACGACGCACTGGGGCTCATCGAAATAGCCCTTGCATTCATTACACTTGTCGGAATCGATGACATAGATTTCATCACCCTGGGATATAGCCCCGGTTGGACACACCGATTCGCAGAGACCGCAATTGATACATTCATCGGTAATAGATAGTGCCATCCACCTTCTCCATGTTGCTTAAACACTTCATTCTTACCCCAGCAACTGCTTTACATGCTCGCGTTCTTCCAGCAGTTCGCGATAGCTGTCTTTCATGCGCTTGCGGCTCTGTTCGCTGATCGAGAGATCCTGCACGATGTGGTACTGGCCGTGGTTGCACCTGGCCGGGAAGCCGTAGATCAC
>JAGWMH010000027.1 GCA_028871775.1 Betaproteobacteria bacterium | reverse complement strand
GAGCCGCTGCCGCTGCCGCTGCCGCTGGAGCCGCTGCCGCTGGAGCCGCTGCCGCTGGAGCCGCTGCCGCTGGAGCCGCTGCCGCTGGAGCCGCTGCCGCTGGAGCCGCTGCCGCTGGAGCCGCAGTTTCCTCGGCTGCGCTCGCGGCAGGCATGAAGGCGGGCAGCATAAACATGGCAAAAATAGCCAATAAAAACGCCCCGCCGATTATTCTTATGTTCCGTTTTAGCAAGATCTACTCCCGATTAGTCTAATGTGTTCTGTGTTAGCAAGATCCACTCCTGTTTATGAGCGCATGTGCGTGCCACAAGGGTGATAAATCCTTAATGGGGATATATCAGCGTCAATCCATGAAGTTTCATTATGGTGAAATCCAGGGAAAGAAATACGATGCCAAAGACAATAGCGGCACCCACGAACGGTAAAAAATAAGCTTTCATGTCGTTACGCCTTTAAGAACCACACAAAAAAAACAGTCAAAGCAATCAGAACCGCCGTAAAAAAGGCCGGCCCTGCCCACGGGTACTTCGTTACTCCGCATTCATCTGTATTGCATTCATCAGTGCTCATGTCCCAGCCCTTCTCTCAGCGGTTTATCTGCTTGTTACGGATGCACAATTCCTCAAAAGGGGAGGAAAACTCCCCTTTTGAGTCCTGCCTAGCCAACTACCTTAAGACATACAAATACATGATCAGGCAAATGAAGATGACATTCACCAGCAGCCCGGAAAAAATGACACCATCAGCAAGATACTTTTTGTGCATTTCTTTCATTCGGTCCGCGTACCTTATTTACCCTTGCATTTGCACAACTGCCGGATATGCGCCAGCAGCCCATCCACTTCCGCCGCAGACAAAGTTGCACCCCAAGGCGGCATCAATGGCGATTTGCTGATGGACGGACCACCGTCCTTGATTACACCCCTGATATCATCATCGGAGCGCTTCTCCATATCTGCCGTGACGGTGAAGTTGCGCGGGTCGGTGGCGAAATCCTTGCCGACATTGATGCCTTTACCGTCACCATTTACCCCGTGGCACTGGGCGCAATAAAATTCAAATACCTGCTTTGCGTCTGCTGCCTGTGCTGAACCTGCTGCACTCAGGGCCAGACCAAACACCATAGCGGCTATTATTACAAATCTCGACATGAGTTCATCCCTCCGTTCGTTCGCGTTACTCGAAGGTAGCCAGATACGCGGCTACATTCTCCATATCTTTCGGACTAAGCACGCCGGAAAAGTCAGGCATGTCCCGAACCGGCTTGAATACCTTGATGTTCGCCAGGTAGGCGTAAATCCAGTCAGGATTCAGCCTCTTGCTGGCGCCAACCAGGCTCGGCCCGCTCTTTCCACCATGCACCTCGCCCCCCGCTAGATACTCATGACACCCGGTGCAGGGCATTTTTTTACCAAAGATTTGCTTGGCCTGTGGGGACGAACCAGCTTTAATTACGCCTGCCTTGACCTCTGGTGAGGTCAAGCCCATCAGGAAATCTGTAACCGCGGCCGCATCGCCAGCCGACATCTTGGGGTGGTCACCCTTGTTGTGCTCAGTGAGCGAGTTATATTTCATCGGACGAATCGGCTTGGGGTTCTGCAACCACGCTGCAAGCCAAGCCTTCTGAAATTTGCTGCCGGCATAAAATAGCTCCGGACCCTTCTTTGCCAGCTGGTCTGCTATCGTCTTCTCCTTTGCAGGGCCATCAGTGTAATGACAGCTTGCGCAGCTCTTCTTGAAAATTGCATCCCCACCTGCCGCGTAGCTAGGCGCTGTCGTCATAACCAGCAAAGCCGCTCCAAGGGAAACCGTGACTGCTAGCAGTCTCATGTCGCACTCCTTTCTATTTTCTGTTTCTGTGGATTCAAAAAAACAAACTGACACGTAATTATTATTTTACTTAAATGCTTTTTATTATTTTATTTACTTAATGCTTATTACACTTTTTGTGATACCCGGGCCAACGACCCAACCTGCGCAGTGCGATTCCTGTATACCGTTATACCGGTGTGGTTTTTGGCTCGCAGGCAAAACTGCCCGCACAACAATATGACTCCCTTTGGCAAACCAGCACAATACCAACGCTGCGGAAATATAGCATAACAAACCCCCTCCTTTTTGATCTACGTCAACTATCCCGAACGTTTCAGCACGGATGACATTCAGGCATCAGCCAAGCCCGAATTGAATGGTGATGCTTGCCTGGCCGCGGTTGCCAGGCATTGTATAGTCAGTCCGCGAAACACGCGCTGTTCCTCTCCACGAAATGAAAATCGGCAAACCCTGCCCGTGCGCTTTCTCCGGTGTTGTCGGTGTCCGCCGCGACGGAAAACTGGATCAGGCGGGCCTGCCCGGAGCCGAACTCGGCGACCACATCCTGCTGCACGTCATGGCGCGCCACGACCCACTGCCCTGCGTTGGCTGCGCCGGATTCCGCCACGATCATGTGTGTGCGGTCGGTGTAGGCGTTCGGCTTGCGCGTGCCGACCGGATAACGGTTGTCCCACACATAGTTGATCGCGGCATCGGGCACTACATCGCCATAGATGCTGCGTGCCAGCTTGAGCTTGGTGCGCGTCACAAAGCTCAGCTCGGATGCGGGCATGGCAAACGAGACATATACGCGGGCGGCATAATCGTCGCCCGCCTTGGTGGCCATGTCCGCCTTGACCAGCGGCGCATCCACGCGCCAGCGCCAGCACAGCACCGGGGTGCGGTTCAAATCGATCTCGACCGGGCGCGCCAGCAGTGCCATGCTGTGGTCCGCCCTGGCTTCAATGGCGTAGTGGCCGTCCCACAGGGTGATGCGGTAGCGGGTGGGCGGCACCTTGCGATCAAGCTGCACGACACGCCACGGCGGCGGCACATCGGCCGCTTCCTGATCGAAGCGATCCAGCCAGACAGCTTCGCCCGCTTGGGCAAGCAAAGAAATGCCGCCGAGCAGAAAGAACGCCGCACTACGCCTTGACATGCAATCTCCATCGATCAGGCAAGTGTTTCAAATCCTGCGGTTCATCCACATCGTGCAGCATCTGCCCGACATGCACCGACCATCCGAGTTGTCCGATGCGGGCAATGGTGGTGCCGGCAACTGCATCGGTGCTCCAGGGCATATCGCTGAACAGGAATGGGCTATATTTCCTCAGGCCCAACAGGGCATAGCCGCCGTCATCAGTGCAGTAGATGATCACATCTTGCTCACGCAATGCTTGCGCAGCGGCGCGCAACAAAGTGCCGGACATTTCCACGCAGTCCGTGCCGATCAACAGAACCGGCTCTGCATTTTCCAGGGCGCGTTCTGATGCGCGCGCCAGCCGCGCACCGAGATCGCCTTCGCCTTGAGCGAAAATCTCAATGCCCGCCGGCAGGCGTATTCCCTGCCACGCAGCTTGATTGATCTCCGGAGTAACACACAATTCCACGGCGCCGATGTCTGCGGCGAGCGCCTCGTGCAATGTGTTGAACAGCATCTGCCGCGCCAGCTCGGCTGCACTCTCAGCGCCCAGCGCGGGAATCAGGCGCGTCTTGGCAAAGCCCGGTTGAGGCGCCTTGGCAAAAATGATGATACGGGTGGGCTTCATCGGTATAACCTCGCCAGTTCTGCCGCATCAGTGCCGCGCCAATACGCCCAGCGCAATCGCCACATCAGCCACATCGTTCGCCATACTCCCTGCGCTTCCCAACGACGCCCGGAGGTGGCTACCCGGTCCTTCAGGCAAATCGGCCTCGACAGTGCCAACAGTCGCCTCGACAACTCGATATCCTCCATCAATGGCTGGTCCGGAAAGCCGCTCACTGAGTCGAAGGCGCGGCGTGTCATGAATATGGCCTGATCGCCGGTAGCAATGCCGGTGAGGCGCGAGCGCCAATTCATCAGATAGGCGACCACCCGCAACATGAGTGAGCAGCCTGTGATCCGTACATCAAAGCGCCCCCATGCATATTCGTTGGCTCGTCCTCCGTGTCGAACAGCGGCTTCGATTGCCCGCTCCGCGGAGGATGGTAACGTGGTATCAGCATGCAGAAACAACAGAATATCCCCGCGGGCGGCAGCCGCGCCGGCGTTCATCTGCCGCGCCCGGCCACGCTTGCTGCTAATTACCCGTGCGCCTGCGCGTGAGGCTGCCTGCCGGGAGTCATCCTCGCTCCCGCCGTCCACCACAATCACTTCGCAGTCGCATAGCGACGCAAGATGCTGAAGCAGGCCTGGCAGGCGTTCTGCTTCATTGAGCACCGGGATAATGATCGAGAGCCGCATGCGCCTTAACCCAAGAAAAATGGGCACGTCATCGTTGAACCGCCTGAACTATCCGTTTGGCGATCAACGGAAACACGCCAAGCAAAGCGAAGGACAGCAGCACCCCCGGCGAAACAATGTCGGACAGGCTATCTATGTGTGCCAATTGCGTACCCGCGTTCACATACACCAGGGTTCCTCCCAACATGCCCAACTGGCTGACCCAGTAGAAAGTGCGTGTAGGGATTTGAGTCAGACCCATCAGCAGGTTAATCAGAAAAAACGGAAAGGCCGGCACGAGACGCAGCATGAAAAGATAAAGTGCTCCATCCTTCGCCATGCCCTCGTTAATCCCTTTCAGCCTGTCGCCAAAGCGGTGCTGGACAAAGTCGCGCAGCAAGTAACGCGAGGTTAGGAATGCAAGTGTCGCGCCTATGGTTGACGCAAAGGAAACCAGCAGCGTGCCATACCAAAGACCGAATAAGGCACCCATTGCCAGCCCCATGATCGTCGCACCCGGCAAGGACAGCGCCACGACAATAATATACAGCGCAAAGGAAACAAGCGTGACCAGCCAGGGGGACTGTGCCTGCATGGCCGCGAATTTTCCCTGCCCCTCCTTGAGCGCGCTCAGTGTCAGGTATTGATCGAGACCCATGACAAAAAACAGCGCTATGGCCGCGGCAACCAGCAAGGCAAGAATTGCTCTTTTCACGCCAGCCGCTCAGCCGTGCAGCGCACCGCCGCAACTGCTGCCCTGCCCCGCAGTACACCCGTGACAGTGATCGGCGACACGGATAAGGTTGTGCTGCAAATCGGTTTGCAACAGGTCGCGCAGATGCGGTCGTCCCGCGCCCGGCAATGCCAGCCCGAGCTGCTGGTTGAAGTCACAGTCATACAGATAGCCCTGCCAATCCACACTTACAAGGTTGCGGCACATCACGTTGCCTGCGTTGGCGGCGGAGAAATTTTCCTTGAGCAGGAGCATGTAATTGTTGAATTGCCCCCTGGAAATCAGCGTGCTGCCAAAACGCTGAATGGGCATATTGGCGATCACGAACAGCTGATTGAAGACGATGCCGTAATGTCCGAACAATTCGCGCTTGTAAGCCGCCTGCAATGCAACTTGATCGGGGGGCAGCGAGGGGCCTTGCGGGTTGTAGACCAGGTTCAGGATGAGGCCGCTGTCTTCGCCCCCATAACCCAGCGCATTGAGTTGCAATAGCGCGGCTATGCTTTTATCAAACACGCCTTCTCCGCGCTGGCGGTCAACATTCTCTGCCAGATAACACGGCAGCGACGCCACCACTTCCACCTTGTGGCTGGCCAGAAATTCGGCGAGGCCATCCTGGCCGCGCTCAAACAGGATGGTCAGGTTGCAGCGGTCAACTACACTCACACCCAGGGCGGTTGCCTTGCCTACCAGCTCACGAAACCCGTGATGCAGCTCCGGTGCGCCACCGGTCAGGTCGAGCGTCCCGATCCGGCGCGCCGCGAGCACCTGAGGGATCAGCTCCAGTGTCTCCTCATCCATCATTTCCTTGCGGCTGGGGCCGGCATTGACGTGGCAATGCAAACAGGTCTGATTGCATTGGTAGCCCAAATTGACCTGCAGCGTGTCAAGCCTGCCGCGCTGCAGTGCAGGAAATCCGGTGGTTTGTAACAGAGGTAAAACGGCGCGCATTATGTTCCTCGGTGTGATGCTGAGCTGCACCCCAAATTAGAATTGCCGCATAGCGGCAAAGTTTGGCAATTTTAGCAGGGAATGCCGGTAATTCGTGTGGTAAAGCGCAATTCTAACCTGCCAGATCGGCCACTACCGGCGCATGATCGGATGGGCGCTCCAGCTTGCGTGGCGCACGATCAATGGTGCACCCCGTGCAATTCTGAGCCAGTGGTGCGCTGAGCAGGATAAGGTCGATGCGCAGCCCCATGTTGCGGCGAAACGCCATCATGCGGTAATCCCACCATGAATAGGATTGCTCCGGCTGCGCGAACAGGCGAAAACTGTCGCGCAGGCCGAGTCGCTCCAGTGCATGGAACGCCGCACGTTCCTGCTCGCTTACCAGCACACTGCCCGCCCACGCCTGGGGATCATGCACATCGCGGTCTTCCGGTGCGATATTGTAGTCACCGAGCAGGGCGAGTTGCGGATGGCGCACCAGTTCTTCTTTCAACCACTCTCGCAATGCGTCCAGCCATGCCAGCTTATAGCGGTATTTGTCGGAACCCACGCTCTGTCCGTTCGGCGCGTACATGCAGACTACACGAATGCCGTTGACAGTCGCGGCGATCAGGCGCTTCTGCTCATCGGGGAAACCGGGCAGGCCATACATCACCTCCGCGCCCGCAACCTTGCTGATGATGGCGACACCGTTATAAGTCTTCTGCCCGCTGAACACCGCCTGATAGCCGGCCTGCTGCAAGGCGGCCAGGGGAAACTGGCTGTCCTCCTGCTTGGTTTCCTGCAGGCACAGCACGTCCGGCTGATTGGCCGCCAGCCAGTCAAGAACATGCGGCAGGCGTACCTTGAGCGAATTGACGTTCCAAGTAGCTATACGCATATTGGTCTGCGACAGACGATTATTGTGCCTGTTTTTCTGCTTCCTGCTTCAAATCCTCGGCACTCTTTGCCTCGGTCTGTACCACGCCCTTGGTCTTTTCGAGCGCTCCGCGTTCCTGCTGGAACAACTTTTGGGGCGTAACCTGCGGCGCAGGCGATTGGGGCTTCTCGCTGCAGGCGGCAAGCGTCAAAACTGTGCCTATCAGGACGATGGCCGGTAACCAACCGCCGATTTCCTTCCATTCGTTCAGGGTTGACTTCATGGCTCCTCCTATCAGGTTATTTTTCCGTTGCTGGCTTGTTCGCCAAAGGCTTAACCGGTGCTTGAGGAGGACGATAGAGCAAGGCTTTTGGATAACCCGCGATATCCAGTTCGCTGCCCCACGCCTCGGCTTGAAAGCCCTTGAGATAGGTTTTGCCCACGGCAAGCATGGGGAACTGATCGCTGCCGGATTGCTTTTTGAAATCATCCATTTCCTCTTTGGTGAGCAGTGTTTTTTCGGTGTATGGAATGCCGCGTTTGTTCAGGAAATCATGCGCATGCTGGCAGGGTTCGATACAGTTATTTGCTGTGTAAAGTGTGACCGGGAAGTTCTGTCGCGCAAGGCGCGTTTCATATGGCAGATCTTCATTGCCTTGTGTAGCGGGAGAAAAGAATTTCTTCCGCTCGACCTGCGCGGCCTCGGTTGCAGGCGCGTCGCCGTAGTGCACCTTGCCGGACTTGTCCACCCAGCGGTATAGCTCGCCTGCATGGATAGCAATCGGCATCGCCAGCCAACAGCCCAACAACAAAATGGTGCGTTTCATTTCGCCTCCTCAGGGAGTTTCAAGCAGCCCATTATGCCGCAACAGTGCGTCTATGCTCGGCTCGCGCCCGCGGAATGCGGCAAATGACTGCATCGCATCGCGGCTGCCGCCCATTGCCAGTATCTCGCTGCGGAAACGCGCACCGACATCGGGGTTCAGTATGCCATTTTCTTCAAACAAACTGTACGCATCGGCGGACAGCACCTCTGCCCACTTGTAGCTGTAATAGCCCGCGGCATAACCGCCGGCAAAAATGTGTGCAAAGCTGTGCGGAAAACGGTGGAATGCGGGCGGGGTCAGCACCGCCACCTCGGCGCGCACTTCATCGAGCAGTTGCAGGATGGATTTCGCACCGCCTGGCTCGAAGTTGCTGTGCATCAGCATGTCGAACAGCGCAAACTCGATCTGGCGCAGGGTTTGCAGGCCGCTCTGGAAGTTTTTCGCGGCGAGCATCTTGTCGAACAGCGCGCGAGGCAGCTTTTCATTTGTCTCTGCATGGCGCGTCATGTCCTGCAAGACGCGCCATTCCCAGCAGAAATTCTCCATGAACTGGCTGGGCAACTCCACCGCGTCCCACTCCACGCCGTTGATGCCGGACACGCCAAGGTCTTCCACTTCGGTCAGCAGGTGATGCAGGCCATGCCCGAATTCGTGGAACAGCGTGATCACCTCGTCGTGCGTAAAAATGGCGGGCTTCTTGCCGATAGGGGCAGAAAAATTGCAGTTCAGATAGGCGACCGGCGTCTGTATGCCGGATGCGGTGCGCCTGCGCGTGATGGCGTCATCCATCCATGCCCCACCGCGCTTGCTGTTGCGCACATACAGGTCGAGATAGAATTGGCCGAGCAATTGCCCCTGTGCATTGCGGATGTCGAAGAAGCGCACGTCGTCATGCCACACCGGTGCACTGGAGGCACTGATCCGCAAGCCATACAGCGTCTCCACCAGCCTGAACATGCCGGCCAGCACCGCATTTTCCGGAAAATACTGCTTCACCTCCTGTTCGGAAAAGGCGTAACGTTTCTCGCGCAGTTTCTCGCTGGCATAGCTGATATCCCAAGCCTGCAATTCTCCCAGCCCCAGCCCGGTACGGGCAAATTCGCGCAATTCCGCCAGGTCGCGTTCGGCAAAGGGCCGCGCGCGCTGCGCCAGTTCGCGCATGAACTCGACCACCTGCTGCGGCGTATCCGCCATCTTGCTCGCCAGCGACAGTTCGCCAAAGCTGGCGAAGCCGAGCAAAGCGGCTTCCTCAGCGCGCAATTTGACGATCTCATCCATCAGCGCAGTATTGTCCCACTCCGGCTTGCCGAACTCGCTGGCGCGTGTGCCATAGGCGCGATACATTTTTTCGCGCAGCGCGCGGTTGTCGGCGTATTGCATGACCGGCAAGTAGGACGGGGCTTTCAGCGTAAACAGCCAGCCGGTCTTACCTGCTGCGACTGCGGCTTCCTGCGCCGCTTGCAGCACATCATCAGGCAAGCCGCTCAGCTCGTCCCTATTTTCGATCAGCAGGGTGTAATCATTGGTCGCATCGAGCAGGTTGTCGGAAAACCGCGACGACAACGCAGCCAGACGTTCCTGAATTTCCAGATAGCGCGCCTTCTGCGCGTCGGGCAACTCCGCGCCGCCAAGACGGAAATCACGCAACTCGTTCTCGATGATCTTCTTGCGTGCAGCGCTCAACTCCGCAAATTCTGGGCTGTTGCGCAATGCCTTGAATTTTCCGAACAGCGCGAGATTCTGCCCGAGTTTGGCGTAATACTGGGTGATTTTCGGCAGCGTGGTGTTATACGCCTCGCGCAATTCGGGACTGTTCATCACTGCATTCAGATGCCCGACCTGCCCCCAGGCACGCGACAGGCGTTCATTGGCGTCCGTCAGCGGCTGCACAAAATTATCCCAGGTGGCGGCGGACGAACCGGCCAGCAGGCGTTCAATCAGCGCACGGTTCTCTCCCAGCAGTTGCCCGATTGCCGGCGCAACATGTTCGGGTTTGACCTCCGCGAAGCGCGGCAGGCCAGAGAAATCGAGTAATGGGTTCATATCATCCTGAAAAAGCGAAGCACCCTCGAGCGAGGGCGCGGGTCATTGTTGGAAAACGATCTGTCCATCGAGCAGCGTATAGCGCACCCTGCCCTGCATTTCGTAGCCGTTGAATGGCGTGTTTTTGCCCTGGCTCCTGAGCGCGGCAGGCTCCACCTTCCAGACCGAATTCGGGTCGTATACGCAGATGTCCGCATGCGCGCCGATCGCCAGGTGCCCGATCTTTTGCCCCAGCAGAAGCGCCGGGTTGATGGTCACCTGCGCCAGCGCATCCAGCAAGGGCATGCGCTCCTGCCCTGCCCACTTCAACACCAGCGGCAGCAGCAACTCCAGCCCGGTCGCCCCGTCTTCCGCCTCGGCGAACGGCAATTGTTTGGCGTCTTCATCCACCGGCGAATGGTTGGAACAGATCGCATCTATCGTGCCGTCCTTAAGCCCTGCGCGCAATGCATCGCGGTCGCGCAGGCTGCGCAGCGGCGGCACGAGGTGGCAGTTGGCGTCGAAAAAACCGATGTCCATTTCGGTGAGGTGCACATGGTTCATGGACACATCGCAGGTCACCGCCAGACCTTCGCGTTTGGCGCTGCGGATCAGCTCTACCGCGGCCGCGCTGGAAATGCGGCAGATATGCAGTTTTACGCCGGTCTCTCTCGCCAGCTGCAGTGCGGTGGCCAGCGCAATGGTCTCGGCCGCCACCGGGATAGGCGGCAGCCCCAGACGGGTCGCCACCTCGCCGTCGTGCGCCACGCCGTTCTTGGCGAGAAAGCTGTCCTGCGGACGCAGCCACACGCGGTAACCGAAGGTGGCCGCGTATTGCATCGCACGCAACAGAACGCGTGTATCGGTGAGCGGGGCATCTGCCTGGCTGAAGGCTTTGCAACCGGCCTCGGTCAGTTCGATCATCTCGGTGAGTTCGGTTCCCTTCAAGCCGTAGGTCAACGCGCCGAGCGGAAACACGCGCGCCTGATTCAGCGAGCGCGCACGGTACTTGAGCATTTCCACCAGCCCCGGCTCGTCCAGCGGCGGATCGGTGTCGGGCGGGCAGGATAGCGAGGTCACACCACCCGCCACCGCCGCCGTCATCTCCGATTCTAGCGTCGCCTTATATTCGTAGCCCGGTTCGCGCAGACGCGCCGCGACATCCATCAGACCCGGCATTACGATCAACCCGCTGGCATCAATCACCTGCTCGGCGACGAAACCTTGCGGCGCTTTGCCGATCGCGGCGATGCGCCGCTCGGCAATGAATACATCCTGTTGTGCATCGATCTTGTTCCTGGGGTCGATCAGGCGCCCGTTCTTGATTTGAATGTTCATGTGTTCCCCGCCAGCATGCTCATCACCGCCATGCGCACCGCGATGCCGAAGGTGACCTGCGGCAGGATGACCGAGTGCGGTCCATCCGCCACGCTGGAGTCGATCTCCACGCCGCGGTTCATCGGCCCCGGGTGCATCACGATGGCATCTTCTTTCGCCAGCGCCAGCCGCTCCTGCGTCAGGCCGTAATATTTGAAATATTCCTGCGCCGAAGGCAGCAGCGCGCCCTGCATGCGCTCGTTCTGCAGACGCAGCATCATCACCACATCCACATCGCGCAGTCCCGGCAGCATGTCGTGATAGACCTGCACGCCGAGTTTTTCAACATGGCTCGGCAGCAGCGTCTTGGGCGCAATGACGCGCACTTCCGGCACGCCCAGTGTGGTCAGCGCGTGGATCTGCGAGCGTGCCACGCGCGAGTGCAGGATGTCGCCGACGATCGCCACGCGCAGATTGTGAAATTCCTTCTTGTAGTGGCGGATGGTGAACATGTCCAGCAGCGCCTGCGTGGGATGCGCGTGGCGTCCGTCGCCGGCGTTGATGACGTGCACCTCGGGTGCGACATGTTGCGCGATCAAATGTGCCGCACCGCTGGACGAATGGCGCACCACGAACATGTCGGCGTGCATGGCGCACAGGTTGTCCACGGTATCGAGCAGGGTCTCGCCCTTGCTGGTGGAAGAGGAACCGATGTTGAGATTGACCACGTCGGCCGACAGCCGTTTGGCGGCGATTTCAAAGGTGGTGCGGGTGCGCGTACTGCTTTCGAAGAACAGGTTGAACACCGACTTGCCGTGCAGCAGCGGCACTTTCTTGATTTCGCTGCCTGCGGCCACGTTCACGAAAGAGGCGGTACGATCCAGAATGTCGCGCAGGATGGGCACCGGCAAGCCTTCGGTGGAGAGCAGGTGCTGCAATGCGCCGTGTTTGTCCAACTGTGGGTTGTTCATGCTAAAACCTCAATTCATGCCACAGAGACCACAGAGAAAACCTGGCAGGTGAAGAAAGCTGCCCGGCAAACCTCTCGCCCTCTCTGTGTATTCTGTGGCAAACTGTTTTTTCCGAATTCATGCGACCAACCCCGCTGATGGTTCATCGAAATAAGCCTGCAATATCTGCTGCGCGGCAACCTGGTCGAGCAGCGGCTTCTGTTTGATGCCGCGTATGCCCGCTTCGGCCAGCTGCGAGCTTGCGGCTGCGGAAGTATAACGCTCATCCACCAGAATGATGGGCAAATCAAAGCGCCCCTTGAGGCGCTGGGCAAAACGGCGGCACAACCGGGTCAGCTCGTGCGGTGTGCCGTCGTCATTGCCGGGCAGCCCCACCACCAGCGCCGCCGGTTGCCACTCGCGGATAAGCGCGCCGATGGACGCGAAGCGCTGCTCGTTCTGTTCGCCGCGCAAAGTGGTCAGCGGCTGCGCCGTGCCGGAAATGGAATTGCCGACCGCCACGCCGATACGTTTGGTGCCAAAATCGAATGCCAGGAAAGTGCCTTTCAGAGGACTGGGGACTGAGGACTGAGAACTGAGGACAGGTGGTATTGCCACAGGGGGTTTTCCGGCTTCTTTAAGCGTTGCGTCTATCTCCTGTCTTCTGTCTTCTGTCCCCTGTCTTCTGAAGTCAGGCATGTCCCGCATCCTCCGACAGCGAGGCGTAGTCTACTCCCAACAGCGCCATCGCGGCAGGCAGGCGCTCTTCCGCAGGCAGTTCGAACAGGATGTGCTCGGAGGCC
>JAGWMH010000301.1 GCA_028871775.1 Betaproteobacteria bacterium | reverse complement strand
TGAACCAGTGGTAACCGACCTTGCCGTAGCGGCCGCGCAACAACAGGCGGCAACACATGCCAATACCGTTCCGCTGCTGGACAGGGTGCGCGATGCACTTTCCTATCCGCGCGTTGCCAGCCTGTTCGATATCCTCAGGCAGATCCTGCGCGCGCAGGATAGCCACGCCGTATTCCGCCAGTATTTTCTGCAAGCCGTGAGCGATGATTACCGCTGTGCTGACGGCAGCTGGGCCAAGGACTTCGACACCATCTACCGCGGCACTTGCACGGGTTTCCGCTTTGACGGCAGCGCCACCTTCGCCAATCTGGAACCGGTAAAAGATGCACGGCCGCTGATCCTTTCCGCCACCGTGTCCAGTTCAAAATACACCATCAACCTGATGAGCAAGCAAGGCGAGCCGAACCCGGCCATGCTGCACCATCTGGCCGCACTCGCGCGGCAAGCCGAAAGCAAAGGCGGCAAACTGCTGCTGTTCATGCCGCCGCTGCTACCTGGCATGGAGGCGGCATTCCTGCAACACCCGCAATTGTCGGCCACCCTCGCGCACAGCAAGGATGCCTTGCGAACATGGGCAACGCGGGAAAATATGGTGATTTTTGATGCCGGACAATCCGAGCGCTTCGGCTGCAACGCCGCCGAATTTGCGGACGAGCATCATGCTTTTTCGAGCTGCTATGCCAAGGTATTTGCGGCATTCTGGAATATCCATGCACGCGCCGATGGCGGCAACATCGCATGGCCATCCGGCGGCCTTTACTGATGACGATCATGCCCAATATTACCGCCAAGACATTCTGGTTGCTATTCGTAATCGCTGCGCTGAGTTTCCTGCCCGCGCTGAATTTTTATTACGTCGGGGAAGAGGCCATCTTTCCCATCACCTCGCTGGAAATGTGGCAACACGGCACGTGGCTGAAGCAGTACCTGTATGGCATGGATGTGCAGCACAACCCGCTGTTCAACTGGCTGATCATGCTGTTCTCCGCGCTGGCCGGATGGGAACACGTGCTGATAGTCACGCGAGCCTTGACCATCTGCGCAACGCTGATCACCGGGCTGTTGCTGGCATGGCTGGCACAGCACCTGTTCCGCGATAAAACGTTTGCAGCATTTGCCGCGGTCGCCTACCTCACCATGGCGGATATGCTGCTGTATCACGGCTGGCTGAGTTATGTGGACCCGTTGTTCGCGATGTTCATCTTCGCCGCCATCGCTGCGCTGTGGGCAGGCGCGCTCGAACGGCGCACCGGGCTTCTGCTTGCGGCGGGCGCGTTGCTGACCTGCGCGTTCCTGAGCAAGGCGCTCACGGCTTACGTGTTCTACGGTGCGGCATTATTCGCGCTGCTATTCGATGCCGGGCAACGCGCCTTTCTGCTGCGCTGGCCCGCGCTGCTCATCCATGCCGCCACCCTTGCCGCCCCGCTGGCCTGGTTCGCCCTGATTCCCGGCGGGCATACGCAGGGCGGGCGGATGTTTGCAGAGATCCTGTACAAGCTGGCCTTCACGGAGGTGGGCGCCTATCTCACGCGGCTGCTAATGTACCCGGTGGAGATATTGATCTGGCTATCGCCGATAACGCTGCTGGCGGTGTATTTCCGGCTGCGCAGGCGCAACCGGAAGGATGAAGAGGAAGGCCAGCGATTGTTCAAGGCTGCATGCTGGATCACGCTGCTGAATTTTCTGCCCTACTGGCTCTCGCCGCAAGGCGGCATGCGCTATCTGTTGCCGCTCTATCCGCTGCTGGCGCTGGTCGCCGCGCGCATAGTCTGGCAGTCGGGAGAAGCGGCAATCGGAATAGCCCGCAAATGGATGATAGTCGCACTGGTGCTCAAGTTCATCGTGGCGCTGGCCGTTTTCCCCTATTATCAGGATCAGTATCGCGGCAAGAATTACGACGATGCGGCGGCCGACATCCTGATGCAGGCAAACGGTTACCCGCTGTATAGCGCCGATGTGAGCGCCAGCGGGCTAAGCGTGACGGCTTACCTCGACCAGCGCCGTTATCCGGCAACCGCCTTGCAGTGGCCGCCCGCGCAGTGGCAATCCGGTTATGTGCTGGCACATAGCGCCGATGCAACGCTGGGTGAAATTCACAAGAAATACCAGCTTGGCGGCGATAAGCTTTATTTGCTGTGCCGCGGTGCAGCGTGCCGCAAAATGCCGTGAATGGCGCTAGCCTTGGCTGCCGACAATCAGCCCGAGGATCACGAGAGAGATGCCGATGACCTTCAGCGGGGTGATCGGTTCGTGGAAAAATACCCCGCTCGCTATCAGGATCAGCA
>JAGWMH010000300.1 GCA_028871775.1 Betaproteobacteria bacterium | reverse complement strand
CCGCCTCGTATTTTCTGGCTGCGGGCGCAATTGGTGGCGGGCCGGTGC
Organism: Betaproteobacteria bacterium; assembly: GCA_028871775.1. GTDB lineage: Bacteria > Pseudomonadota > Gammaproteobacteria > Burkholderiales > Gallionellaceae > CAITJF01. The sequence goes on along the minus strand of JAGWMH010000300.1, from coordinate 2,242 downwards.
GCGTGGAAGGTATCGGCAAAAACAGCGTGCAGGGTGATGTGCGCTTTGCCGATGCGCTGGCGCAGATGGGCGCCGAAATCGCCATGGGCGACAACTGGATCGAGGCGCGCGCCCCCCAAGGCGGGAAACTCAAGGCCATCGACCTCGACTGCAACCACATCCCCGACGCCGCCATGACCCTGGCGGTGGCCGCGCTGTTCGCCGAGGGAACCACCACCCTGCGCAACATCGCCAGCTGGCGCGTCAAGGAAACCGACCGCATCGCGGCGATGGCGACGGAGTTGCGCAAGCTCGGCGCAACGGTGGAGGAGGGCGCGGATTACATCCGCATCACCCCACCCGAAAAAATAAAGTACGCGGCGATTGATACCTACGACGACCACCGCATGGCAATGTGTTTTTCGCTGGCCGCATTTGGCGGAGCGGGCGTGCGCATCAACGATCCAAAGTGCGTGGCAAAAACCTTTCCCGAATATTTCTCAGAATTTACCAAGGTGACGCAGGCCGTGCCGGTGATCGCCATTGACGGCCCTTCCGCGTCCGGCAAGGGCACGGTGGCGCAGCTGGTGGCGCAGCAGCTTGGCTTCCATTTTCTCGACAGCGGCGCGCTGTACCGGCTGCTGGCGCTGGCTGCGCGGCGACATGGCGTGGCGCTGGATGATGAGGCTGCATTGGCTGAATTGGCGGCGCGCATGGAAATACGCTTCGAGGGCGTGGATATCTGGCTGGATGGCGCAAGGGTGGGTGACGAATTGCGCACCGAGGAGGCAGGCGCGGCGGCCTCCAGAGTCGCAGCCTTGCCCAAGGTGCGTACCGCGTTGCTGGACAAGCAGCATGCCTTCCGCCGTGCGCCCGGGCTGGTGGCGGACGGGCGCGATATGGCGTCGGTGGTGTTTCCCGATGCGGCACTGAAAATATTCCTGACCGCTAGCGCCGAGGCGCGGGCGGAGCGGCGTTATAAGCAATTGATGGGAAAAGGAATGGGGTTGCCGGAAAAGGAAATGAGTGCTAATATCGCCGCCCTTTTGCAGGATATCCGCGCCCGCGACGAGCGAGACAGCCGGCGTAGCGTGGCCCCCCTGCATCAGGCGCCGGGAGCAGGTTTGCTCGACACCACCAATCTGACCATCGAGCAGGCGGTGCAGGAAGTGCTGGCACGTTACCGCGCGTAATTGAGCCCCGCAACGAGCCCATCGTTCGGGATTTTAAACCAACCCCCGCCAGAAGCGGGTTTGTCTTGGATATATTCATAAATGACTGCTAATGCTGCTGTAGCTAACCCGGAAAGTTTTGCCTCCCTGTTTGAAGAAAGCCTGACGCGCAAGGAAATGCGCGCGGGTGAATTGATCACTGCGCAAGTCGTGCGCATTGACCACAACGTGGTGGTGGTGAACGCCGGCCTGAAATCGGAAAGCTTCATCCCGGTAGAGGAATTCTTCAATGCCGCCGGTGCGGTTGAAGTCAAGCCAGGTGATTTCGTCACCGTGGCAATCGAATCGCTGGAAAACGGCTATGGCGAGACCAAGCTGTCGCGCGAGAAAGCCAAGCGTTTGGCCGCATGGCATGAACTGGAAGTGGCGATGGAAGAAGGCACCATCGTTGAGGGCTTTGTCAGCGGCAAGGTCAAGGGCGGCCTGACCGCCATGGTGAATGGCATACGCGCATTCCTGCCCGGCTCTCTGGTGGATATCCGCCCGGTCAAGGACACCACGCCTTACGAAAACAAGAACATGGAATTAAAGATCATCAAGCTGGATCGCAAGCGCAACAACGTGGTGGTTTCGCGCCGCGCTGTGCTGGAAGCCAGTGCGGGAGCAGACCGCCAGGCCTTGATGGAAAACATGAAGGAAGGCGCAATCGTCAAGGGCATCGTGAAGAATATCACCGACTACGGCGCATTCGTGGATCTGGGCGGCATCGATGGCCTGTTGCACATTACCGACCTGGCATGGCGCCGCGTCAAGCATCCTTCCGAAGTGCTGGCGGTGGGCGATGAAGTCGAAGCCAAGATACTCAAATTCGACCAGGAGAAAAACCGCGTTTCCCTCGGCATCAAGCAGATGGGCGAAGACCCGTGGAACGGCCTGGCACGCCGCTATCCGCAAGGCACCCGCCTGTTCGGCAAGATAACCAACCTGACCGATTACGGCGCGTTTGCGGAAATCGAGCAGGGCATCGAAGGGTTGATTCATGTGTCCGAAATGGATTGGACCAACAAGAATGTGCACCCTTCCAAAGTGGT
>JAGWMH010000299.1 GCA_028871775.1 Betaproteobacteria bacterium | reverse complement strand
GCCGAAGCCGTTGGCTGCGGCCATTTTCAGGATGATCTGGATCGCCTCGCGGTTGTAGTAGCGCCCGTCGCCGCCCAGCACCAGCGTCGCCCGCTGCGGGGCGGCGATGCTGTCGAAAATGGACTGCACGAAATTTTCCAGGTAGTGCGGCTGCCGGAACACCGCGACTTTCTTGCGCAATCCCGAGGTGCCGGGTTTCTGGTCGGGAAACGGCCGGGTGGAGACGACGCGGATGCCCATCAAACGTCCTCGCTGAATGGATTATTTCTTGCGCGAACGAGTCCCGCTATTTTTTGAAAGCGCGTTGATGAGGTCGCGCTTGTGCTCTTCCTCCTGGATCAGGATATCCTCCAGCACGCGCCGCAAACCATATTCCTTGAGTGCCTCGGCCTGGCCGATGCGATCCTTGTAGCGGGTGATGGCGTTGTCCTCGCCCCACAGATCCTGCTTGAGCATTTCCACGTTGTCCGGCGAAATCGCGCGCTTCTCCACGTCCACGGTGGGCACGCCGCCGAGAAAATCGATCTGGTCGGACAGCATGACGGCATGCTGCATCTCCTGCTGGGCATGGATCAGCAGCTCCTTCTGGACGGAATCGTATTCCGCGCCGTTCATCGCGGAGGCGTGCTGCGTATACTGGATTGCGGCAGAGTATTCCCATTCCAGGTCCTTGTTGAGTTCGGCCAACAGCTTCTTCATGGTGATCTTCATCTCGCGTCTCCTGTCGTTTAGCAAATGGTCGTTTAACAATTTAAGTCCAAGACCGTCATTGCGAGCGTAGCGAAGCAATCCAGGAAGCCTCAAAGATCATATGGTTGTGGATCGCCACGTCGCTTCGCTCCTCGCGATGACATGCTTATTCAGCGTTTCCTTAACAAATAAGGCACTTCCATCTTATCACACGCCGGGCGGCGCGCTACCTGCGCCCATACATGATGCGCAGCGCCGTGCCGGTAATGAATCGCCGACATCCGGGTGTAATTGAAAATATTGGAAACCAGCTCGTCATTGCGAGCCCCGCAGGGGCGCAGCAATCCAGTTATCTGCCAAAAACATTCTGGATTGCTTCGTCGGCTGCACCTCCTCGCAATGACACTGCCAAGGCCAGCACTTTCAATTGCACCCCCAAGCATCCCCCAAATATCCCAAAACCCGGCGCGATAGGTTAAGCTTACACCCGTTTTCAATTCATCAAGCAAATACCATGGCCCAGTATGTAATGTCGATGCTCCGCGTGAGCAAGATCGTCCCTCCCAAGCGTCAGGTCATCAAGGATATTTCGCTCAGTTTTTTTCCCGGCGCAAAGATCGGCCTGCTCGGCCTGAACGGCTCCGGCAAGTCCACCGTGCTGAAGATCATGGCGGACGTGGACAAGGAATACGACGGCGAGGTGCAGCGCCTGCCCAACATCCACATCGGCTACCTGCCGCAGGAACCGCAGCTCGACCCGGACAAGACCGTGCGCGAGGCGGTGCAGGAAGGCCTGGGCGAGGTGTTCGATGCGCAGGCCAAGCTGGATGCGGTGTATGCCGCCTATGCCGAGCCGGATGCGGATTTCGACAAACTGGCCGCCGAGCAGGCGCGCCTCGAGGCGATCATCGCCACCTCGGGCTCGGACGCCGAACACCAGCTGGAGATCGCCGCCGATGCACTGCGCCTGCCGCCGTGGGAAGCGGTGGTCAAGAATCTCTCCGGCGGCGAGAAGCGCCGCGTGGCGCTGTGCAAGCTGCTGCTGGAAAAGCCCGACATGCTGCTGCTCGACGAGCCGACCAACCACCTCGACGCCGAATCGGTGGAATGGCTGGAGCAATTCCTGGTGCGCTTCCCCGGCACCGTGGTGGCGGTGACGCACGACCGCTACTTCCTCGACAACGCCGCCGAATGGATCCTCGAACTCGACCGCGGCCACGGCATCCCGTGGAAGGGCAACTACTCGAGCTGGCTGGAGCAGAAGGAAGCGCGGCTGGAGCAGGAGAACAAGCAGATCGACGCGCACATGAAATCCATGAAACAGGAACTGGAATGGGTGCGGCAAAACCCGAAAGGACGCCAGGCAAAATCCAAGGCGCGTATCGCACGCTTCGAGGAACTCAACTCGATGGAACACCAGAAGCGCAACGAGACGCAGGAAATCTTCATCCCGGTCGGCGACCGGCTGGGTAACGAAGTCATCGAGTTCACCGATGTATCCAAGGCCTACGGCGACCGCCTGCTGATCGACAACCTGAGCTTCAAGGTGCCGCCCGGCGCCATCGTCGGCATCATCGGCCCGAACGGCGCGGGCAAATCCACCCTGTTCCGCATGATCACCGGCAAGG
>JAGWMH010000026.1 GCA_028871775.1 Betaproteobacteria bacterium | reverse complement strand
TAGCGCGATCTTTTATTTCCGGCTCAATACGCGAACGGACATCAGTGGTTTTAAGGGTTGTTAGCATAAATAATGCTCCTGTATTCGTGGCAACAATATAGCTACATTTGCCATAAATGTCAATGCACGACCGCTTAGCGGCTAATGGCAGTGGTTGAAGAAAATCGGCAACCTCATCGGTCACTCGCCTTGACGTTGAGAGGCATGCGGGCAATCTGCTCGGGAGTGCCATATTGCTGGACATAATCCCGAATCATCTGGCGCACCACTTGTGATGGCGTCAGATCGCGCAGGGCACAGACTTCTTCGAATATCTGTTTCTTGGTGGGGTCAATCAAGAGAGTGAGTCGGGCAATGCGGTTTTCCATATACGCTTCCATTTAATGTTAACTGCATGTTAATATAATTAGCATTCGATAACAAATATCGTTGTAATCATGATTGCCATTCTCGAAGCCAGGCACGCCAGTTTGCTATCCAGCAAAGCATCGGATGAACGACATCCCAGGAGCAGGAGCATGACTTAACATTTTGAGAAAATTAAAGCCGACGGTTTGTCAGGTCAACTCGGGGTTGTTGCCATATTTTTTGTAGAAGCGTCCACCAAATCAAATGCTCACTTATAAGGAATTATTATGAAAAAACGATTCGCGGAAAGTAAGGCAGTTCTTGGGCTTTTGACTGTTCTGGTGGCGGGGATGTCGAGTGCCATTGCGGGTGAAAAAGCCAAGAATTACGACGAAATGGTGCTCATCCCTGCCGGGAAATTCATCTACGGCAAACCCGGCGCAACCAAGGAAATCACCCTCCCCGCCTTTATGATCGACAAGTATGAAGTTACCAATAAACAGTATGCCAAGTTCAATCTGGATCACAAATACGGGCGTGGCGGAGACAATTACCCCGTAACAATGGTTTCTATTCATGACGCCGAAGCCCATTGCGAAGCACTCGACAAGAGGCTCCCCACGGAGCAGGAATGGGAAAAGGCTGCGCGGGGCACCGACGGCAGGATTTACCCTTGGGGAAACGAGTTCGATAAGGTGCTTTGCATAACCAGTGAAAGCGACGCCGTCGCAGCGGGACAACCCGCGATGCTTGCGCCAGTCGGGTCATGCGAAAAAGGGAATAGTCCGTATGGCGTCGCGGATATGGCCGGTAACGTGTGGGAGTGGACATCCAGCACCGACCAGCGCTATAGCGTTCTCAGGGGCGGCTCGTATTTTGAGAACAGAAATTATGCCACGGTTTACAGCAACCTTCTCAGCATTCCCGATGACGCCAAGGACTATGCCGGTTTCCGTTGCGTCAAGGACGTTAAGTAGCACGGGAGGTTGTCGGTTGGAAAAAGGATGGTTCAGGAACAACCAGATGCACTCTTAACCAGAACGTTTCATAATAATTCGCGTGATGCAACCAACTCCCCACAGTCTGCTACGTACCATGTGGAGAGTTGGTGTAGTGACTCATCCACCCGAGTATCAATTCCATGCGACCTTCAGGTATGGAGTTTATAGTGCGTTCCCTCAATTCATTTAAGCTTCGTTGCCTGCCAGATCAAATGCGGGTTGCTACACACACTCAGGTTATTTATGAAAATTAAACAAGCGCATTGGCACCACTTTTTTGGCGGGGTTGCTCTTCTCCTCCTGATTATTCAAATTCTTTCCGGCTCGGTTTTGACGATGTTTTATGATCCTCATCTGAACGAAGCCTACGCCAGTGTGCAAAAAATCTACAATGAGCTTAGTGTAGTTGCATGGATCAGGGATACCCACCGCTGGGCCGCACTATTCTTGATGGTTGCAGTAATAATGCATTTCATAAGAAGCTTTTTAAGAAAGGATTATCTTAACCGGGACAGCAAGACATTGTGGCTGACCGGAATCCTGCTCTACCTGCCCATGTTGGGTTTTTTGTTTACAGGAGTTATCTTGCCATGGGAATGGAGAGGGTACTGGTTCATGGAGATGGTGCCTAATTACGTGTATGAACTCCCCTTGATCGGACCTTCTTTAAGTGATTTCCTAATCAGCGCCTTTACCCTTAATCGAACGCTGGTAATGCATGTTTGTATTCTTCCGGCAGTCACGTTAGTGTTAATGGGTATTCACACCTTTACCCGGGTTATGAAAAGAACGGGTGGACTTACCCTGTATGTCCTTGAACATACTCCGCTTACCCTTCCGTTTTTGCTGGCTATTGCCGTGCTGGCGTATGCATTGCCGATGCCTTCCCAGGATCCGGCGATAATACCGATGCCATTGGATGGTGAAAATATTCCCACTGCCGAATGGTTCATTCTTATATTTTATGTACCCTACTTGTATTTCAAGGGGTTTATGGCGACATTATTCGCCTTCTATATCCCGGTTATCATTTTTCTGGTATTGGCGATATTCCCTTATTTTACTAGGAGAAGGAGGGGCAAGAGTGGCAGAAACATTGAGCAAGAGACCCATCCCATCGAGAGGAGTGGTGCGTTTACAAAAATTATGGCGCCTTTCCAGAAAGCCTTGGGGGCAAGAGCTTATGCAAAAACGTTAGCCTTTCTAACTGTTTTTCTGGTGTCGATGGTCTTGTTCGGTCCACTTTATGCTGTTTCCCATAAATCCCCAACGTATGGCTGTAATTCATGTCACAACATTACTGCAGGACTCCGCTTGGGGCTGCCTCCAGCAACATTCAAGGATAGGGTAATGAACCCCAATCTCAAAGATAATACGTTTATGGTGGGGCACTGGTTTTATCCGCAAGTTATCTGGTAGGAAAAAACATTTTGAGCCACGGCAACAAACATGGTGAATTAACGGAACAATATCTTGATGGAGTTGCCTAATTGCGTTTGCAAATATTAAAACAAATTATGGATGAGCTTGTTTTCAACTGAAAATAGAGGAGTGTGCTTTGATCCTGAAGCGTAATAAAGAGTTTTATAGCTGCCTGTTATTTATTCTCGCCATTGCGATAACGGGCTGTGGTCGTTTGGGGGGCACCAGTTCTTTGCCTGATGAAAAACCTGAAGACGTCGCAAAACGGTTCTATGAATTGATCTCGGCTGCAAAGGTCGAAGGTGGCGCTACGACCGCCAGTGAAGCGTACAAGATGGTCGATACCAGGGTTTCCAATTTGAACGTGAACCAGTTTCTGGAGGTTATCAAGGGTTATCCGGAAAAATTCGCGGTGGATGTGGGCAAAGCCGAGATCAAAGGGACGCAAGCCCTCGTCACCATAAGCTATAAAATGCCCTCCAGCTTTGGTGGCGAATATACGGTGCAAGAGGTGCTGCCTCTTAATGTTGATCCCGCTACCAACACCTGGAAGATTGATTTTACCGGCGATAGCTATGGCATGCAAAAAGACGAGGCAATAGCTGCAAGCAAGTCCGAAATTTCACCGAAGGGTAAATAACGATGAGTTCTGCCAAGGTTGCGGAGTGGATCAAGGAGCGGATCCGGTTAAAAAAAGGGAAGCCGATCCCTGCACACGTTAATTTCTTCTACTGCTTTGGCGGCTTTTCACTGTTCCTCATCCTCCTCCAGCTGGTCTCGGGTGGGTTCATGCTTTTCTTCTACACTCCCGAACCCACCAAGGCATTGCAAAGCATTGCGCACTTAAGCAACGAGGTGACCCTGGGATGGCTGTTCAGAAACATGCACCGCTGGACCTCCACCCTTCTTGTGGCAACCGTGTTTTCCCACATGGTCATCGTCTTTTATTTGAAAGCCTACCAGAGCCCCAGGCAGTTTACCTGGCTGACCGGAGTCTCCCAGTTGCTCATGGTGTTCCTGATGGTCGCAACCGGGATTATTCTCCCATGGGACTGGAGGTCCTACTGGTCTTTTGCGCTGTGGATGGATTACGTGGGAACGTGGACGATCGGGGGGGAATCCCTCAAGTCCGTGATGCTTGATACCTTTACCCTCAATGCGGCGTATTACACCCATATATTGGCAATTCCGTTGATTCTTGCCACTATCTTGTTTTTTCACTTCAAGATGGTGCGGCGCTACGGAATCTCAGGGCCTCTATAAACCACTGCAAGCTTCACGGGGGTAACCAGCTCATGGCACACAAAAAGACAGAAATCATCATGGAACCCAAGTACGCTCCTCCTTATCCGCAGTCGTTTTATCCCTTCTGGCCGAAACATGCGGTGAAGGCCGGCACGCTGATAGCGGTCATATTCCTGGGGTTGCTGGTGTTGTCCTATTTCATCAGGGTGCCCATGGATCCCACGATGCCGCCCATGGCTGATGAGGGGTTCCACATACCCGCCCCGGAATGGTATCTGATGTTTCTGTTTCAGCCTTTCTGGTATCTGACGGGGGACAACGCCAAATGGTTGCCGGTGGGCACGTTCTGGCTCCCGTTCCTGGCGGTGATTTTTCTGTTTCTGGTGCCCGTTATTTTTCGCAAGCGCAGCAGACTCCGTGCCGGGATCAAGGCCACGTCAATCGCGGCGATTGCCCTCTATGCCGGGCTTGCCTGGGTTGTCCCGATGGGAGCCGTGGTGGCCAGCGGGCACCCCGTCAAGACCCTGGGCTGTCCGTCCTGCCACAATCCCATGATGGGCCAGAGGCAGGCGTTGCCTCCTGCCAAAATGGGCGAATATTACAGGGTTGAACGCCAGCGGCAGGTCAACCTGGGCGGCTATAACATAGGCAGTGAGGATACCGGGAAACATGCCGGCGGGTCTTACAAGGATGCCAACTGGCAACTGCGCCATGTTTATGAGCCCACCATGACCTGGTGATCCAGGGCTGATAGGTAATACTAAAGGTGTTTTCAACTGGCAGACGAAAGCGTTGCTACCCTGACTGGCTCGCCAGCGTGGACACAAATTAGAGATTTGCGAATGTTGATCCAAAGTGGCCATTCGTGAACGACGGGTTTGTGCCAAAACCGGAAGTTTGCTCGCACTCATAAAGGACATGCATCTTTTGTGGAGCCACGGCTAAAGCAAGTGCTGAGTCAAGAACCAACCGCAACAGTTAATGTTGAGCCGCATGATTGCTCGGGAGTAGAATCCTGCCTTACCAGAAACACACTCAAGCCAAAGATGCATTCAAGTAAGAGGTGAACAAGTAAGCCGAGATGGATGCAGTGGGCATATTGCCGTTGGATGTGTTGGGCGGAGTGATTCTGCTCTGGCTGGTGCTCGGATTATTCGGGCTGGTGTTGCAAAACACACCGCATCTCATCAGCAGCATCATCTTCCCCCTCGGCGCGATTGCCGCGCTCGTTGTGGCCGGAACGGGCTTGTGGGCTCTCGGTGCAGCCCCCAGCATTGCCGTGTTGCCGCTCGGTCTGCCTGATCTGCCTTTACACCTCCGTCTCGACCCGCTCGCCGCATTTTTCCTGATCCTGTTGGGTGGCGCATCATTTGGTGTGTCGCTGTTCAGTGCCGGTTATTTCCGGAGCATGGCCGGCGGTATGCTCGCTCTGCTGTGCCTCGAATACCATCTGTTTCTCGCCAGCATGGCGCTGATATTGGTTGCCGATGACGCCTATATGTTCATGGTGGCATGGGAGTCCATGGCGTTATCCTCCTATTTTCTGGTGACCACCGATCACGCTATTCCCGACATCCGCAAGGCGGGCTTCCTGTATCTTCTGGTTGCGCACGTCGGTGCCATTAGCATTCTGCTCTGCTTTGGCGTGATGCAAGGCGGACACGGCATCGGCGCGTACACTTTTGCCGCAATGCGCGAGGCGCACCTGTCGCCGTTCTGGTCATCAATAGCGTTTTTGCTGGCGTTATTCGGCTTCGGCGCCAAGGCCGGTGTGTTGCCGCTGCACGTCTGGTTGCCCGAGGCGTACCCTGCCGCGCCCTCACCGGTTGCCGCGCTGCTGAGCGGCGTGTTGTTAAAGACTGCGATCTACGGCATCCTGCGCATCACTTTCGATTTGCTGGCTACACAGCTGTGGTGGTGGGGCGTGCTGGCGTTGGCACTGGGGCTGATTACCGCGGTTTTCGGTGTGATGTTTGCCGCCGTGCAAGGCGATATGAAACGCCTGCTGGCCTATTCTTCAATTGAGAACGCCGGGCTGCTGCTGGTGGGTATCGGCTTGACTGTCATCTTCCACGTATATGGCAAGGACGCGCTGGCGGCTTTGTCGCTCACCGCGGCGTTGTACCACTGCCTGAATCACGCCTTCTTCAAAAGCTTGCTGTTTATCGGCACAGGCTCGATCCTGCATGCGACCGGCGAGCGCAACATGGGGCGCCTGGGCGGACTGATCCGCAAGATGCCCTGGGCCGCAGCGCTGATGCTGGTCGGTGTGCTGTCCATATCCGGCCTGCCACCGTTCAATGGTTTTGTCTCGGAATGGCTGTTGTTGCAAGCCTTCTTGCTGTCCCCCGGCTTGCCAAACAGCTACATCAATATGCTGATCCCGGTGGCCGCTGCCGTGATTGCGCTGGCTGCGGCGTTGGCGGCATATGTGATGGTGAAATTCTACGGGATTATTTTTCTGGGGCAGCACCGCGAGAAAGCACTGGAGCAGGCCCACGATGCAGGCATCTGGGAACGTATCGGGTTAACCTGGCTGGCCATTGTTTGTGTGGTACTGGGCCTGGCACCGGTATTTGTAGTGCAGCACCTCGATCAGGTCACTCGCATGTTGCTTGGCCACGGCCTTGGCAATGCGGCGGCTGGCTGGTTATTTCTCGCGCCGGTGGACATCGAGCGTGCCAGTTACAGCCCGGTGATCTTCCTGTCGGCGGTGCTGGGGGTGATGCTGATGACCGCATTGGGGGTGCATCGCTTCTATCACGGCCGGCTGCGCCGCGGCCCGGCATGGAACTGCGGTTTCCCGGTGCAAAATGCGCGTATGCAAGACACCGCCGAAGGGTTCGGGCAACCGATCCGGCGCATTTTCGAGCCATTCTTCCGCATCGAAAGCGAGCTGCCGAGTGCATTCGATACGCATCCCCGCTATCACGGCCGCAGCGATGATCGCATCTGGTTCGCGCTGTATCTTCCGATCAAGAGCCTCACCGAAAAACTCTCGTCCCGGGCTTCGTTGTTGCAGCATGGGCGCATTCATTTGTATCTGACCTATACCTTTGCCACGCTGGTTGTGCTGCTCGCTTTTGTATGACGAATAACGCAAGTCAAACACTCGGCATTCTTTTCCAGCTCTGCCAGTCGCTGCTGGTGGTGGCACTCGCGCCGCTACTGACCGGATGGGTGAACCAGTGCCGTGCCTGGCTGCAAAACCGCTCTGGCGCCGGCCTGTTGCAACCCTATCGCACGTTGCGCAAGCTGTTTCACAAGGATGCTGTACTGGCCTATAACGCCTCGCCGCTATTCCGCATCACCCCCTACATTCTGTTCGGCTGCATGTGGCTGGCGGCGGCCATCATTCCCATCATCGCGATAGATTTGCCATTCTCGCCAGCTGCCGATGTGATCGCGCTGGTCGGCGTGTTTGCGCTGGCACGCGTATTCATTTCGCTGGCCGCGATGGATATCGGCACGGCGTTCGGTTCGCTCGGCGCACGGCGCGAAATGCTGGTGTCGTTCCTCGCCGAACCGGCCTTGCTGATGGTGTTCTTCACCTCCTCGCTGATCAGCCACTCGACGCAGTTGCCGCACATCGTGGGAACGTTCGCACATCACGAGTTCGTGCTGTACCCGAGCCTCGCTTTTGCCGGATTGGCTTTTGTGATTGTGCTGCTGGCCGAGAATGCGCGCATCCCGGTGGACAATCCCAGCACACATCTGGAATTGACCATGATCCATGAAGCGATGATCCTGGAATACTCGGCGCGACATCTGGCCCTGGTGGAATGGGCGAGCAACCTGAAGTTGCTGGCTTACATATCCATAGGCATCGCCTTGTTCGTGCCATACGGCATCGCCGAGGTGGGCAATTGGGGTGTACTGCCGCTGGCCATCGCCGCGTTGCTGGTGAAACTGGCATTGGCCGGCGCGGGACTCGCCTTGCTCGAAGCCCTGCTCGCCAAGATGCGCATCTTCCGTGCCCCGGAATTTCTGGGTACGGCGTTTTTGCTGGCGGTGTTGGGGCTGTTGATTCATTTCCTGCTGGGTGCGTGACATGGGAGCCTCTAAAAATCCACACTTCATCCCAACTGCTGTGTTGCGGAAAAAATTTCTTGCTTACATATACCCCATATGCTGCGCGGCGAAATTTTTTCCGCGCCTTGCATTTGGGCGAACTCTGAATTTTTAGAGGCTCCCATATGTCCATTCCGTTCACCACACAAATCATCAACCTGCTCGCATCCATCCTGCTGCTGATCGCCTTCGCCATGCTGTCGCAACGCCGCATCCTTTCCCTGATCAAATTGTTTGCCTGGCAGGGGCTGGCGTTGTCGGCCAGCACCTTCGTGGTGGCCTATTCCACTGCGCAGCATCATCTGTATTACTCCGCCGCACTGACGCTATTGCTCAAGGTGCTGATCCTGCCCTGGCTGCTGCACCGCCTGATCCACAAGCTGAACGTGAAATGGGATGTGGAAACACTGATCAATATTCCGACCACCATGCTGGTCGGTATCGTGCTGGTGATTTTCGCCTTCAACCTGGCCGCGCCCATTTCCCAGTTATCCGAAAGCATTACCCGCGGTTTGATCGGTATTGCGCTGGCCAGCGTGCTGCTGTCGCTGCTGATGATGATTACGCGGCGCAAGGCAGTGCCGCAGGTGGTTGGTTTTCTGGCGATGGAAAATGGCCTGTTCTTTGCCGCGACCAGCGCCACGCACGGCATGCCGTTAGTGGTGGAGCTTGGCATCGCATTGGACGTGCTGGTGGGCACCTTCATCTTCGGCATCTTCTTCTTCCAGCTGCGCGAGACCTTCGACAGCCTCGACATCACCCACATGGAAAAGCTTAAAGATGATTGACCTGCAACTTCTGGCGCTATTACTCACACCGCTGTTGGGTGGCGGTTTGCTGGCCGTGTTCGGCTCGCGCCGCTGGGCTGCCGAGCTGAATTCGCTGATGAGCGGTTTCACTTTTCTCGCCTCGGTGGCGCTCACCATGCGCGTGGTCGAGCAAGGCCCGCAAGTCGCGTTTAACGAACAGTTTTTTATTGATCCGTTCAACGTGTTTCTGGTCGCCCTGACCGCCTTTGTGGCCTTCACCACCTCGCTGTTCTCGCGCCCCTACATGCGGGTTGAACAGCATCACGGCAAGCTCAGCACGCCGATGCTCCATCTGTACTACAGCATGTATCAGCTGTTCACGTTCACCATGCTGCTTGCCTTGACCACCAACAACATGGGCATTATCTGGGTGGCGATGGAAGCGGCCACGCTGACCACGGTACTGCTGGTCAGCCTGTATCGTACCCCCGCCAGCCTTGAGGCGGCGTGGAAGTATTTCATCCTGTGCGGCGTGGGCATCGCGCTGGCCTTGTTCGGCACCATTCTGTTGTATTTTGCCGCCGAGCGCGTCCTTGGCCAGGGCGGCACCGCCTTGCTGTGGACGCACTTGAACCAGGTCAAAACTGATCTGGAGCCCACCGTGCTCAAGCTGGCATTCGTGTTCCTGCTGGTAGGCTACGGCACCAAGATCGGCCTGGTGCCGCTGCACAGCTGGCTGCCGGATGCACATGCGGAAGGCCCCACACCGGTTTCCGCCGTGCTTTCAGGTTTGTTGCTGAACATTGCATTGTGCGCGGTGATGCGCAGCAAGGTGCTGGTGGATGGTTCGCTGGGCAATCATTTCGCCGGCAACCTGATGATGGGCTTCGGCCTGCTCTCCGTGGTAGTCGCCGCATTGTTCCTGTCGCGGCAAAAAGACATCAAGCGCATGTTCGCCTATTCCTCCATCGAACACATGGGGCTCATCACTTTTGCTTTCGGCATGGGCGGCGCCGTGGCGACTTTCGCCGGAATGTTGCATATGACCGTGCACAGCCTGGTGAAGTCGGCGATCTTCTTCGCCGTGGGCCACGCCGTGCAAAAATCCGGAACGCAGCAGATGGAACACATACGCGGCATGCTGCAGATCAGCCCGACGGTGGGTTGGGGGCTGGCACTGGGAACCTTCGCCATTCTCGGCATGCCGCCGTTCGGCGTATTCGCCAGCGAATTTCTGATTATCACCACGGCGATGCACAGCTACCCGTGGTCCACGCCGATCCTGCTCGCCGCTCTGGGCATTGCCTTCGCCGCGATTTTCGGCAAGATACAGCCCATCGTGTTCGGCGAAACCACCGCGCGCCGCTTGCCGCATCCGCCCGCGCTGATCCCGGTGTTCGTCCATCTGCTGCTGGCATTGATACTGGGTTTGTACATGCCACCCTATCTGGCGGGCTGGTATCGCCAGGCAGCGGCCCTGCTAGGATAAGACTATGCCGATCAAACATCCCAATCTGCAACCTGAGCCCATGAACGGCGCGATTCCGGCTTGGCACGGCAAGATCGCCGCCGGTGATTTGCAGCCGATCTGCCAGGGCGTGCGCGACGGCGGCGGGCGATTGCTGGCGTTGTGGGGCAGCGACTGGCGCGTGACGCAGCACGGCTTTGTGCTGCACACGCTGCTGGTGAATGAGGCCGGTCTGGTTTGCCTGAACCTGCCGCTGGCCGAAGATCACCCCGTCTACCCGGACATTAGCCACATCTTTCCTCAGGCCAACCGCATGCAACGTGCTGCGTACGATTTACTCGGCATCTACGCGCATGAAGGCGGCGATCACCGCAAATGGTTGCGCCACGGTGCATGGCACAGCGGCAGTTTTCCATTGCGCAAGGATTTCGACGCTGCACAGAGCCGCAGCGATGAGTTGGATGCTTATCCTTTCGTGCACGTGGAAGGAACAGGCGTGCATGAAATTCCCGTGGGGCCGGTACATGCCGGCATCATCGAGCCGGGGCATTTCCGTTTTTCCGTCGTTGGCGAAAAGATGCTGCGCCTTGAACAACGCCTGGGCTATACCCACAAGGGCATTGAGAAACGTTTTGAGAGCATGACTTTGCAGCAAGGCGCGAAGCTCGCTGGCCGGGTGAGCGGCGACAGCAGCGTGGCTTACGCGTGGGCTTATGCAATGGCAGCGGAAGGCATTGCCGGCATTACGCCGCCGGCCCGTGCGCTGTGGCTGCGCGCGTTGTTTCTGGAACGTGAACGTGTCGCCAACCACCTGGGTGATCTCGGTTATCTGGGCAGCGATGTTGCGCTGTCGTTTGGCTTTGCGCAGTTCTGGATTTTGAAGGAGCAGATGCTGCGCAACAATGCCGCGCTGTTCGGGCATCGCTATCTGATGGACAGGATTATTCCGGGTGGTGTAACCGCCGACCTGTCCGCTGAAGGCAGACGCATGATTGAAGAAGAATGCGCCATGCTGGAGCGCGAAGTACGCCTGTTGCGCGGCATCTATGATGACCACGCCGGGGTACAGGATCGTTTCATCGGTGCCGGGCGGATCGAGCCGAAACTGGCCGCCCAGCTTGGACTATGCGGCTTGGCAGGGCGCGCCAGCGCGCAGGCCTGGGATGCGCGCGTGCAGTTTCCCTGCGCCCCTTATGACAGGCTGGACGTGCAGATGGCGACTTATCGCAACGGCGATGTCGCGGCGCGCGTGATCGTGCGCTTCGATGAGCTGCTCGAATCATTGCGCTTGCAGCGCGAGATCCTGGTCAACCTGACAGGCGGCGATGAATTGGCGATGCCGCTGGAAAAATTGCCCGGCAACGGCTTCGGCGTGGGCATGGTGGAAGGCTGGCGCGGCGAAGTGATGGTAGCGGTCCACAGCAATGCGCAGGGCAATCTCGCGCGCGTGCATCCGCATGATCCGTCGTGGCAGAACTGGCCCGTGCTGGAACACGCCGTGCTGGACAACATCGTGCCGGATTTCCCGCTGATCAACAAATCTTTCAATCTCAGTTATTCAGGGCAGGATTTGTAATGTACCAAATCCTCAAACAGATCGTCAAAACCGGCATCAAGACCGAAGCCGCGCCGCAGCCGGATGAGGCGATGCGCGTCGAGCCGCAGCGGCTGCAGCAGCAAATCCTCGATGTGCTCGGGCGCGCGCTCGCCATACGCCACGTGGATGCCGGCTCATGCAACGCTTGCCAGCTGGAGATACAAGCGGTGAACAACGCCTATTACAACATCGAGGGGCTGGGCATCAAATTCGTCGCCAGCCCGCGCCATGCGGATATATTGCTGGTCACCGGCCCGGTGTCACGGCATATGGAAACGGCGCTCAAACTTACCTACGACGCCACACCGGAACCCAAGCTGGTGGTGGCAATCGGCGACTGCGCCCGCGATGGCGGAATATTCGGCGCGAGCTATGCCAGTTGCGGAGGGGTCGCCAGCGTCATTCCGGTGGATGTGATGGTGAGCGGTTGCCCACCCACGCCCAGCGCGATATTGCAGGGCATACTCACCGCGATCAGCGCGCAGAAATAACGACGCGTTTTGAGGAACAACCTCTCAGTGGAAAAACCATAATTCAAGCCACAGAGATCACAGAGCACACAGAGAGGGTGGAGGTTTTTTCCGTTTCTTACGCCCACCCTTATGGTGAACTAACTCTTTCTTTCAACTGCCGGTTTCCCCTCTGTGATCTCTGTGTTCTCTGTGGCTAACTGATTTTAGAATTATTTGATGCGCATGCCCGGCTGCGCGCCGTCATCCGGGCTGAGGATGAACAATCCGGGAGCATCGCCGGAGGCTGCCAGCACCATGCCTTCCGACATGCCGAACTTCATCTTGCGCGGTGCCAGGTTGGCGACCATCACGGTCATGCGGCCTTTGAGCTTTTCCGGATCGTATGCCGACTTGATGCCGGCGAACACCGTGCGCGGTTGCGCCTCGCCGATATCCAGCGTCAGCTTCAGCAGTTTCTCCGCACCTTCCACATGCTCCGCGTTGACGATCTTCGCCACGCGCAAATCGATCTTGCTGAACTCGTCGATCGAAATTGTCGGCGCGATAGAGCCAACGGTCGCTCCCTCGCCCTTTAAGGGAGAGGGTAAATGTT
>JAGWMH010000298.1 GCA_028871775.1 Betaproteobacteria bacterium | reverse complement strand
TGACCATACCAAACCTGTGTGGCATTGGCGATCTTCACCACCAGCAACATCACCGGCACTTCGATCAGCACACCGACTACGGTGGCCAGCGCTGCGCCGGACTGGAAGCCGAACAGGCTGATGGCAGTGGCAACGGCCAGCTCAAAGAAGTTGCTCGCGCCGATCAGCGCAGAAGGTGCGGCCACACAGTGCGCCACACCCAGGCGGCGATTCAGCCAATACGCCAAGCCGGAGTTGAACAACACCTGAATCAGAATCGGTGCGGCCAGCATGGCAATCACCAGCGGTTGCGCGACGATGGCATTGCCCTGCAAGGCAAACAGCAACACCAAGGTCAGCAGCAGGGCGCCCATTGAATACGGGGCAATGTGCCCCATTGCCTGCTTGAATACGCTCTCGCCCTTGCCCAATAATTGGCGGCGCAACAGTTGCGAGAGGATGACCGGAATCACGATGTAAAAAATCACCGAGACGAACAGCGTATTCCACGGCACGGCGATGCTGGCGATGCCGAGCAGCAACGCCACCAGCGGCGCGAAGGCGAAGATCATGATGGCATCGTTGAGCGCCACTTGCGACAGCGTGAAATAGGGATCGCCTTTTACCAGATTGCTCCACACGAACACCATTGCGGTGCACGGCGCGGCTGCCAGCAAAATCAAACCGGCGATATAACTGTCGAGTTGATTCTGTGGCAGGTAATTGGCAAACACATGGCGAATGAACAACCAGCCGAGAAAGGCCATTGAAAACGGCTTCACGCCCCAGTTGATAAATAGCGTGACACCCATACCGCGCCAATGCGCTTTTACCTGATGCAACGCGCCGAAGTCGATACGCAGCAGCATCGGGATGATCATCACCCACACCAGCACACCCACAGGAATGTTCACCTTGGCGATTTCCAGGCTGGCGACAGCCTGGAACAGGCCCGGCAGAAATTGCCCGAGTACCACACCCGCGATTATGCACAGACCCACCCAGACAGTCAGGTAACGCTCAAACAGATTCATCTGGTCAATCCTGTATGCGGCCAATTCCGCCGAGTTTTTGTTTCAGCGTGAGCTTGTCCAGCGATTTGATCGGCAGGCTCATGAACAATTGAATACGTCTTGCCAGTTGGCTATATGCCGTTTTAAAAGCCGCCCGTTTGGCCTCGTCGCTGCCCTCAACGGCTGCCGGGTCAGGGATACCCCAATGCGCGGTGGCTGGCTTGCCCGGCCAGACCGGGCAAACTTCACCTGCTGCGTTGTCGCACACGGTAAAAATGAAATCGAGTTCCGGCGCGCCGGGCGCGGCGAATTCGTCCCAGCTCTTGCTGTGCAGCCCTGCAATGTTGTGGCCTTGCTGTTGCAGCAATTCCAGCGCGAACGGGTTGACGCGCCCAGCTGGATGGCTGCCCGCGCTGTGCGCGATGAATCTTCCTTTGCCCAACGAGTTGAACAGCGCCTCGCCCAGGATGCTGCGTGCGGAATTGCCGGTGCATAACACCAGCACGTTGTATTGTTTTTCACTCATTTCATTTTTTCGTTTACGCTATCAGCATACTTTGCCTGGCACCTTGCAGGCATCCTGATTTCCGCCGCAACAGTTCTCCGTCAAGTACGCCACCATGCCATTCATCACTGTAAAATTCGCGGCGTAATAAACAAAACGCCCGTCCTGTCTGCTGTCCACCAGCCCGGCATGGCTCAGCGTCTTGAAATGAAACGACAAGGTCGCCGGAGCCACTTTCAGTTTCTCGGCCACTTGTCCCGCCGCCACGCCTTCCAGCCCGCGCGCCACCAGCAGGCGATAAATCGCCAGACGCGTTGGCTGTGCCAAAGCCGCCAATGCCTTTACCACTTGAGCCGATTTCATCATTCTACGTTTCCATTGTTAAACAATTATTAAAATATCAGGCGTGATTAAAGCAAGGATTTTCGGCAGAGGCAACACTATTTTTTTAAAATTCTGACGCTTTTCACCACTGTAATAATCCCGTAATACATACGCCCTATGATGTGCGTCGCGTCAAAGCGTTGTTGGTTTAAATGGCATTCCCAAGCAGCTGCAACAAGCAACATACTCAACACAATGGAGACAGTATGAATCGCAAACTCAAGCAACTCATCATCGGCATCATTGCCGCCGCTGCGGTGGCTTACGCCGGCGCGAGCCTGGCAACCGACATTACCGGCGCCGGCGCTACCTTTCCCTACCCGATTTATGCCAAGTGGGCCGATGCTTACAAGACACAAACCGGCATCGGCATGAATTACCAGTCCATCGGTTCCGGCGGCGGCATCAAGCAGATCACCGCCAAGACCGTGGATTTCGGCGCATCCGA
>JAGWMH010000025.1 GCA_028871775.1 Betaproteobacteria bacterium | reverse complement strand
AGAATTCGCCGAAAGTTGCGATGTCGATCACGAGGGTCCTGGTCGCGATGGCGGCCATGTCCGCGGCGCCGAGTTGCCGCTTTGCGGCAGCCTTTCTCCGCTTCCTCTCTTGCAGGAAGAAGTTGACCTTTTTTCGATGAACTAGATCGAATAGCGTTCCGATAGCAACCGCGAGTGCCATCAAAACGACGTAGACCTGCAAGACGACAGGGGATGTGAAAAGTGTCAGAGGGGTGAACGGATTGGTGGTAAACATATTACCTCCCGATACCAGCCGGCGCCCTCTTGGAGTGGCGGCGCCTTGTCTTGCAGGCGAAGCCTGCGTTTGGATGTTGCGGAGCTACGTTTGCCTGAAGCGCCTGTCCCTGCGCCAAATGTGTTTAATAATAGCACTTAAAGAGGCCATGTCAATTAACGCAGGAAAAGTGCAACTCGCTGCCATGTAACAAGTGTCTGGTCAGGCCGAAGGACACCCGGCATGAGCCAGTTATGCCACTTCAATAAATGAACGGACAACTTCCGCTTGTATGGTTGACTGCTGCCGGCCAGTTCCAGATCGAATTTGACTTCGTATGGAGGGACGAGTCCAATAGGAACCTGCAACCTCTATGGGCAGCAAGGATCACCATGGATAGACACGCTTCTCCCACGTTGGAGCCCGCCGGCTTCGCTGCCGCCTGCGCCGAATGCGGCACGGTTTCTCACGACCGGCAATATGCCCGGATACTCGGCCGCCACACCTGCGAGCATTGCCTCCTGGATTCCCGCAAGCGCCTCGGCGGTCTGGAAAACGACCCTTACGAGATGTTCGTCGAATCCCTCGCCGAAGCCTTGGACTTGAGAGAGCGGGAAACCGGGCTTCATTCCAAGCGGGTCGCGACGCATACGCTGCTTTTGGCAGCGCATCACTACAAAAGGGCAAGCGATCTCCGGGAAGTCTACTGGGGCAGCCTGCTCCACGACATCGGGAAGATCGGCGTGCCGGATGCCGTGCTCCTGAAACCCGGGCGTTTGTCGGATGAGGAATGGCATATCATGCGGGAGCACCCGCGCAACGGTCATCGCATCCTGCAGAACCTGACATTCCTCTCCATGGCTGCGGACATCGTTCTATGTCACGAGGAACGTTTCGATGGCTCAGGCTACCCGGCAGGGCTCAAGGGCGAGGAAATTCCCCTGGCAGCAAGGCTGTTCGCCGTCATCGATACTCTCGACGCCATGACCTTCGATCGCCCCTACCGCAAGGCGTTGCCCTTTGACACCGCCAAGGCGGAAATCCAGCGCATGGCCGGCAGCCAATTCGATCCCAAGGCGGTGGACAGTTTCCTACGCGAAGAGACTGCGTTGCGGGAAATGGCCGCCATGGAGTTCCCCTCGGCTAATTGACCAGCCATTATGTTAAGCACTGAGGAATGGACATGCTGAAAAATAAATTGCCCCAATGGCTGCTTGCCAGCGCACTGGTACTCGGCACACCGCTGGATGTGGCAGCGCAGGATGAGGTAACCGCAGATAAGGTAGTCACCGCCCTGGAGGGTACCTTTGGTGTCACGCCGGGTGAACGCCGCAACCACACCAAAGGAACATGTGCGCTGGGCGAGTTCGTCGGATCACCCGAGGCGGCAGCCTATTCTCGTTCGGCATTGTTCTCGGGAAAACGCATTCCGGTTGCCGCCCGTTTCTCTCTGGCCGGCGGCAACCCAAAGGCGCCTGACACGGCAAAAAGCGCCCGTGGCATGGCCCTTGAGTTCAAATTCCCCGATGGCAGCCTGCAGCACATGACGATGCTGAATACGCCAATCTTTGGCGCCAGGCATCCACAAACCTTTCTCGATATGATAGTCGCGATGAAACCCGACCCGGCGACCGGCAAGCCCGCCCCGGAGAAGATCAAAGCGTTCAAGGCTGCTCATCCGGACAACCTGGCGCAGGCGGAATTCCTCGACAGTCACACCCCGCCTGCGAGCTACGCCACCAGCGCCTACTTTGGCATTCATACCTTCAAGTTTATCAACCGCGACAACAAGACATCGCTGGTGCGTTGGCGCTTCGTGCCACAGGATGGCGAGAAGCGGCTGTCCGATGATGAACTGAAATCGTCCCCTCCAAATTTCCTCGAACAGGCATTGATGGCCCGGACAAAACAGGGGCCAGTGAAGTGGGACATGATTCTGACGCTCGGGATTGCCGGCGATCCTGAGGATAATCCCACCCTGGCCTGGCCCGACGGCCGCAAACAGATGAAGGTCGGGACGCTGACAATCTCCTCGGCGATGCCGCAGAAGGGTGCCGCATGCGAGAAGATCAACTTCGATCCCCTGGTGATGGCTGACGGCATTGCGCCGACGAGTGACCCGATCCTGCTCTTCCGTTCACCGGCCTATGCGGTTTCGTTTGCCAAGCGGCTCGGCGGAATGTAACCAGCTGCATTCCATACAAGGTGAAGCGATTCGTGCAGCCGCCCTTCGAGGCGGTTGTCGTTTTGCGGTCCGGGTGCCACATCACACATGCGAGCAAGCAAAATCTCGCGATGCAGAGACGTTAAGTGCCTGGTGTTGTCACTCATACCTGGGTTTGGCGTGCGCGGGGCGGAATACCTTGCATTGATCGGGATCGGATTCCAGGTACACGCCCTCGACCAGGTCGATGCAGTACGGGATAGCCGGAAACACGGCATTCAGGCAGTCATCGATCGCGGAGGGTTTGCCGGGCAGATTGACGATCAGACATTTGCCGCGTATCCCGGCGGTCTGCCGCGACAAAATCGCGGTGGGCACAAATTTCAGCGAAGCGGTGCGCATCAATTCGCCGAAGCCGGGCAGCATCTTGCTGCATACCGCCTCCGTCGCTTCCGGGGTCACATCGCGCAACGCCGGGCCGGTGCCGCCGGTGGTGACGATCAGGCTGCAACCTTCCCTATCGCTTAATTCGCACAACACTGCTTCGATTTGCGGCTGCTCATCGGGAATCACTCTGGCAACCGCTTGCCATGGGCTGGTCAAAACACGCGTGAACCAGGCATGGATGGCGGGGCCGCCCTTGTCTTCGTATTCACCGCGGCTGGCGCGGTCGGAAATCGTCAGAATGCCGATGCGTGCAATGCTCATATCATTCCCTAAAACCTGCTTGATCCTGAAACACCGTTCCATCCAACAACTGCACGGTCGTGGTATGTTATTTCAGTGCACTTTCACCACTGCGCCCGTATTCAGCAGTCATTTCCGCCAATGCCAGGGTATGCTCCGGCTTGATCATGTCCCATGAGAAACGCCATTCCCAGTTTCCGGTCGGGTGGCCTGGAAAGTTCATGCGATGTTCGCTGGACAGGCCGAGCACATCCTGCATGGGGAAGATGACTATATTTGCCACTGATTTGGAGAGGGCGCGCATCATGACCCAGTTAATCGCCTCCACGCCGCCGTCTATGCCGAGATACTGCCGGGCAAAAGCCCTCTCATGGTCGGGCACGGAGTCCCACCAGCCAATGCTGGTGTCGTTGTCGTGGGTTCCCGTGTAGGCAATGGTGTTGGTCACGTAATGGTGCGGCAGGAAGTGGTTGGTTATGCCGTTGCCAAATGCGAATTGCAGGACACGCATGCCCGGCAGCTTGAATTTATCGCGCAGTTCCAGCACATCCGGGGTGATCAAGCCCAGGTCTTCGGCAATGATGGGCAGATGCGGAAATGCCTGTTCGAATGCTTCAAACAGTTTCTCCCCGGGGCCGGGCTCCCACTTTCCAATAATGGCATTGGGGGCATCCGCCGGTATTTCCCAGTAAGCGACAAAACCCCGGAAATGATCGACGCGCACCAGGTCGGTTTGCTGGAGCGCCTTTCGCAAACGCGCTATCCACCAGGCGTAGCCGGTTTCTTTGTGGGCATCCCAGCGGTAGAGAGGATTTCCCCACAGTTGTCCGGTCTCGCTGAAGTAATCGGGCGGCACACCTGCAATGACGGATGGGCACCCATGTTCGTCCAGTTCGAACAGTTCCTGATGCGACCACACGTCGGCACTTTGATAGGCCACGAATATCGGCAGGTCGCCGATAATGCGGACTCCGCGCTCGTTGGCATAATGCTTCAGCTTTGACCATTGGCGCGCGAAGCACCATTGGCAGAATTTCCAGAAACCGGTTTCGCCGGTACAGATTTTCCCAAAACGGTATAGCGCTTGCGGATCCCGGTGTGCAAGATCCTTCGGCCAATGATTCCACTCGCGCCAATTTTCGCGCTCCGAAATCGTCATGAATAAAGCATAGTCTTCCAGCCATTCGCTCTCGGCCGCGCAGAACTCGCCGTACTCCCGGCGCATCTTGTCGGGCTGCCTGGTAAAAAAACACTCGGCGGCGCGGCGCAGCCGCTTCATGCGAAACGGGTGCAAGCGCGCGAAATCTACCCGGCCGGCGCAAAATTCCGGATCGGGTACCAGATCCTCGTCGATGAGCCAGCCATGGCTTGCCAGTTCAGCGAGATCGATCAGCAGGATGTTGCCGGCAAAGGCTGAACCGCTCATGTACGGGGAGTTTCCCGGGCCTATTTCGCCCAAGGGCAGAACTTGCCAATAGGTTTGGCCGGTGCTTGCCAGCCAGTCGACAAACTTGTAGGCATCCGTGCCAAAGTCGCCCGCACCGAACGCACCGGGCAGAGATGTTGGGTGCAGCAATATGCCGCTGGCGCGATCCGCTAACATGTAATGCCTGTCATATCCTGCAACTTGATTATCGTCTTTCGGGCGCCAAGCCAGAAGTTTTTCGGCTGATAGGCTGATCGAATGGCAGGCGGCTTCATCAGGAACTGCGGCGCATCGCGCCGCCCGCTTCCGGCGCGCCGCCGCCCTGGCTGATCGGGTTGCTCAACATTGCCGGGGCGGGCAATTTCAACAAATGGTAAAGCTGCATCAGATTGTGGCGGTACAGGCGGTCAAAACTTTCCACCGCAATGGAAGGATTGTAATCGCCGAACCACCAGAACCAGTCGGAGCTTTCGCATGAAGCCAGCTGTTTTTCCGCGGCTTGCCGCTCTGCCTCGTTCAGGCGGCCGCTGGCCATCACCATGTCATAGTTCTGCTTCGCCATGCACAACAAATCCCAGGCGCGGTTCTTGTCCGGCGAACCGATCCAGGTGGAAAAAGTGCCATACACCCAGCTGCCCGCAACCAGGCGCGGCAACACTCCCTCCTTGGCGAACCCCTGCGCGCCTTCCGCCTCGCGCCGGTCCAGATAGTCGCGATACGTCGTGGTGCGGATCTTGGGGTGGGTCTGCAGCGCGGAATACAGGTCTTGCAGAAAGTGATAGCCGTTATACGGATAATATTCCCAGGCGTTCTCGCCATCGAGGATGACGCTGACCAGCGGCGTTTCGCCCTCGGGCGCCTGTTGTGCAATCGCCTCGATCTGGGCGACAAAGTGCAGTGCGGCATCTTTGCCAAACCATTTGGAATATACAAAGCCGATCAAGTCGGACAGGTGGTCATCGCGGAAAAAACAGTGC
Source organism: Betaproteobacteria bacterium (assembly GCA_028871775.1). Classification (GTDB taxonomy): domain Bacteria; phylum Pseudomonadota; class Gammaproteobacteria; order Burkholderiales; family Gallionellaceae; genus CAITJF01. Next base: position 7,679 of record JAGWMH010000025.1, on the reverse strand, counting down.
ACGCCGCTTGCCGCGCCTTGCACCTTATAGGGGCGATAGAGGTATTGCACATGATCAGGCAGGGATGGATTCGCGGCGCGCAGGCTGTTGGCCAGCACACCTTGGCCGCTCGCTGTCCAGCGGCACTTCTGCTCCGCCAGCACTTCCAGCAGCGCAGTTGAAACCGCGCCTTCCGCCGGCCAGATGCCTTGCGGGGTAACGCCAAAGCGGGTGTGGTGGCTTTCCTTGGCGGAAGCCAGGTGCGCCTGCACACGCCACCTTCCGCCAGGATAGTGCTGCGCTTGCGGCAGGCTGCAATCCGGCACGCTTTCGCGCGCACTGTTCAAATCAATCAGCAACGGCGCAAGCGGATGATAATGCGGCGTGGTGGAAATCTCGATCTGCCCGCTCTCGGCCAGCTTGCGGTAACGCGGAATAATGCCGGTGATGAGCTGGCCGATCAGGTCGAACAGGTGCTTGCGGTCTGCATAGTCAAAGCCTCCATCCTTGCTCATCAGCTGGATGACCACGTCATGTTCGCGGCGCACGCTTTCGCCGCACCACACCAGGTGGTACCACACCAGCAAGTCGGCAAGGTATTGGCCGGACAAGTAATCAAGCCCCGCGCTGCCGCCCGGCTCGAGCGTCTTGAACAGGTTGAACAGGCGATGGTAGGTGGGATAGGGCTCGATCATCTTGTGGTGGTTACTGCAGAAGCAGCCATTCAACACCAGGTCGCGTTCGGTTTCATCCAGGTCGTTGAGATTCTCGCGCGCCAGCAGGCGCAGCAGAGGGTCGCGTATCTGGCCGGTGGCGAATTGCTGCTCATAATCTTCCAGCTGGTCCAGCAACACCGGCACGAAATTCACCACCGCCTTGATCTTCGGGTGTTGCTCCAGGTGATAGGCCATGTCGGTGTAGTCCTTGATGGCGTGCAGGTAGACCCACGGCAACACGAAATCACCGCTGGCATAATCACGGTAGTCCGGCTGATGCATGTGCCAGAGAAAAACCAGATCAAGGGGTTTGGTCATGAAAAACTCTAATTGAATCGGCGAACATCCCTCACGGCAGGGTGCCCGCAGCCATGGTCAACGGATGCCGTGCACAGCCTGCCCGAGCATTTCCGGCGTGATGAGCGTAATGCCTTTATCCGTTACAAAAAAACGGCTCGCGTCTTCCTCGGGATTCACCCCGACGGTCAAGTCATCGGGGATCATGCAATTTTTGTCCACCACCACACGCTTGAGTGTGACATTGCGCCCCACCTCCACATTGGGCAGGAGCACCGAATCCTCAATATTGCTGTAACTGTGAATGCGCACATTGGAGAACAGCAGCGAGCGGCGCACGGTGGAACCGCTGATAATGCAGCCGCCGGATACCAGTGAATCAATCGCCTGTCCACGGCGCATCTCATCATCAAACACAAATTTGGCCGGCGGCAATTGTTCCTGATAAGTCCAGATCGGCCACTCCCGGTCGTACATATTGAGGTCGGGAGTAACCTTGGTGAGTTCCATGTTCGCCTCCCAGTAGGAATCTATGGTTCCCACATCGCGCCAATATGGCGCACCGTCATTCATTTTAATACAGCTGCTATTGAAACTCTGGGCAAACACGCGGTAGCCTGATGACACCAGATACGGGATGAGGTCCTTGCCGAAATCATGGCTGGAGTGCTGCTCACTTGCATCACGTATCAGCTGCTCACACAGGAAATCCATGTTGAATATATAAATGCCCATGCTGGCCAGCGCCAAATCGGGCTTGCCTGGAATCGGTGCGGGATGATCAGGTTTCTCATTGAAAGCCACCACCCTCGATTCCGCATTCACCGCCATCACGCCGAAACTCCTGGCATCGTTGACGGGCACCTCGATGCAGGCAACGGTCATGTCGGCCCGCTTTTCCACATGGAAGGCCAGCATCTTGCCGTAATCCATCTTGTAAACGTGGTCGCCTGCCAGTATCAGCACGTAATCGGGTTCTGATTCGCGCAGGATATCCAGATTCTGGAACACCGCATCGGCAGTGCCCTGGTACCACGATTCCTGCACCCATTGCTGGGCGGGCAGCAAATCTATGAATTCGCCAAAGTTGCCGTTCAGGAAGCTCCAGCCATGCTGGATATGCTGCATCAGGCTGTGCGACTTGTATTGCGTGGCCACGCCGATACGCCGGATGCCGGAATTGACGCAGTTCGACAACACGAAATCAATGATGCGGAATTTCCCGCCAAACGGAACCGCCGGTTTGGCCCGCCAGTCCGTCAGTTGGTGCAGACGACTACCCCTCCCTCCCGCCAGCACCATGGCGTAGGTGTTCTTGGTCATCCAGCTCACCAGACGGATTTGCTCTTGTGATTGCATGATTCCGGCACTCCGTTTTGACTGTGCCGCACACTTTATCAGATTATGACTATCATCTGCAAAATTGTGGTTATAATCAATCGGCCATGAAAAAAACCAGCACCAAATCCGATCCGCGTGCCGATCTGCTTCTGCAGGGGCGTTTGCATGACCCCTTCGCCTATCTCGGCCTGCGGCACGAGAAAGATGGTTATGTGGTGCGGGTGTTCAGTCCCCACGCAAGCGAAATCGGTCTCGAAACCGCGTCGGGCAGCGAACCGCTGCAACTCGTTCATCCCGATGGTTTGTTTGAATGGCATGGCAGCGACGAACCACCCCGCCCCTACCGGCTGTGCATCACGGAAAACGGCCAACAACGTTTGGCCCATGACCCTTACGCATTTGCCCCGCAAATCTCCAGCTTCGACCTGCACCTGTTCAACGAAGGCAAACTGCATCAGGGCTATCGCATCCTCGGCTCGCATGCAATGCAGATCGACGGCATTTCCGGGGTGCGCTTTTCCGTATGGGCGCCGAATGCCGAGCGGGTCAGCGTGATAGGCGACTTCAACCGTTGGGATGGGCGCACCCATCCGATGGCGGTACACGGTTCAAGCGGTGTGTGGGAGCTATTCATCCCCGGCATTGAACAGGGTGCGCTATACAAGTATGAGATTCGCAATCGTACAGGCGCATTGCTGGTCAAGACCGACCCCTATGCCAACGCTTTCGAACTGCGCCCCGGAACCGCAGGTCGCGCCGGATTGGAAATCAGACACACATGGCAGGATGCGGCATGGATGGAGCAGCGCAGCCACTGGGATTGGCTGCATGCCCCGCTCAATGTCTATGAAATCCATGCCGGTTCATGGAAACGCCATCCGGACGGGCGAGCCTATACCTACCGCGAACTGGCCGAACACCTGGTCCCTTACCTCAAGGATATGGGCTATACCCACGTTGAACTGATGCCGGTTTCCGAGCATCCGCTCGACGAATCCTGGGGCTACCAGACTACCGGCTATTTCGCCGCAACCAGCCGCTTCGGCTCCCCGGACGATCTGTGCTACTTCGTGGACACCTGCCACGAGGCCGGGATCGGCGTACTGCTGGACTGGGTGCCGGCGCACTTTCCGCAGGATGCTTTTGCGCTGGCGCGTTTTGACGGCACCGCGTTGTACGAGCACGAAGACCCGCGCCTGGGTTTCCATCAGGACTGGGGCACGCACATTTTCAACTATGGCCGCAACGAGGTAAAAAGTTTCCTGCTGTCGAGCGCGCACTACTGGCTGGCGCAATTCCATTTCGACGGCCTGCGTGTGGATGCGGTGGCTTCCATGCTGTACCTCGACTATTCGCGCAATGCGGGAGAATGGCTGCCGAACAAATACGGCGGACGTGAGAACCTGGAGGCCATCGATTTCCTGCGCGAACTCAACATCATGGTGCATGACGCATTTCCTGGTGCGTTGACACTGGCCGAGGAATCCACTGCCTGGCCCGCGGTATCGCGCCCGGCATATCTCGGCGGGCTGGGTTTCTCCATGAAATGGAACATGGGCTGGATGAACGACACGCTCAGCTTCATGCGGCATGATCCGATACACCGCCGTTACCACCTCAACCAGCTTACCTTCAGCCAGCTTTACGCCTACACCGAAAATTTCATGCTGCCGTTCTCGCATGACGAGGTGGTGCATGGCAAAGGCTCGTTGCTCGACAGGATGCCCGGCGATGCCTGGCAGAAGTTTGCCAACCTGCGCCTGCTGCTGGCTTACCAGACGACCAGCCCGGGCAAGAAGCTCAACTTCATGGGCAACGAATTCGGCCAGGGTCCCGAATGGCGCTCGAGCTGGGAACTTGAATGGTGGCAGCTCGGGCTTGAGTCCCATCGCGGCATACAGAGCATGGTGCGCGACCTGAATCATCTGTACCGCAGCCTGCCGGCATTATATGAACAGGATTTCGAGCAGCGCGGTTTTTCTTGGATAGACTGCAATGATGCCGACCTCTCGATGCTTTCTTTCCTGCGTTTCGGGCGTAACGGCGAAACCGTTATCGCCGCCTTGAATTTCACCCCGGTGCCGCGCCAGCGTTACCGCATCGGGCTGCCGTTCGATTGCGCCTATCGGGAAATATTCAACAGCGATTCGCATTATTATGGCGGCAGCAACCTGGGCAACGCGGGTAAAATCATCGCCGAGCAATTGCCCTGGATGGGGCAGCCCTATTCCGCCGAAATAGAAGTGCCGCCGCTGGCTTGTATCATGCTGGCTCCGGCATAATTTGTAGTACCGTGTTACTAATTCAGAAAGGGAATTATCATGGCTACATCGCGCACCGCAACCGGCAAGAAAACCACTGCCAAGACCGCAAGCAGCACACCGGCCAAAAAGCCGCCCGCCAAAAAAACTACTGCGGTAAAACCGGCAACCAAATCCAAAATCACCGCTAAAAAAACAGCTGCAACCCCGGTAAAAAAATCGAGCGCGCCGAAAACTGCAAAAACTGCCGCACCCGCAAAAAGTACCCCTGGGAAGACCGCGAAAAAAACCGCCGTCTCACCCGAAGAGCGTTACCAGATGATCGCCACCGCCGCCTATTTTCTTGCCGAGCGGCGCGGGTTTTCCGGCTGTTACCAGATGGAGGACTGGATAACTGCCGAGGCGGAAATTGATGCGAAGCTCAATGCCTGATGGTAATTGCAGTTGATGCCTGACTTGATGTTACAGGGCGGCATTTTCGTTTGAAGTTGGATGGCACCTGTGTGGCAAATTGCTTCCGCTGCACACCGGCCAACGTGCGGCAGATAATATTGATTACACCATGTCCAACTTAACCCGTTCATCCGCCTGGCAAGCCCTGTCGGCGCATCAAGCCGTCATCGGCAAGCAAACCATGCGCGAGATGTTTCGTGCTGACCCGGCGCGCTTTGACAAGTTCTCGTTGCAGCTCGACGGTCTGCTGCTGGACTACTCGAAAAATCTCATCACGGAAGAAACGCTCGCGCTGCTGCTGAACCTGGCACGTCAGTCGAAGCTCGACGGCTGGATAGCACGCATGTTCAACGGCGAGAAAATCAATACCAGCGAACAACGTGCGGCGCTGCATACCGCATTGCGCGCCCCGCGCGGTGCCGAAGTTTATGTGGATGGCAAGGACATCATGCCGGGCGTGCACCGCGTACTGGAGCACATGCGCCGCTACTCCGATGCCGTGCACAACAACTCGCTGCGCGGCTACACCGGCAAACCTTTCCGGGACGTGGTTAGTATCGGCATCGGCGGTTCCGCGCTGGGACCGCTGATGGCCTGCGAGGCGCTCAAGCCTTATGGCAGCGCGCAATTGAACGCACATTTCGTTTCCAATGTGGATGCCACTGACCTGGCGGAGACCCTCAAGCGCCTCGATCCGGAAACCACGCTGTTCATCGTCAGCTCGAAAACCTTCACCACCCAGGAAACCCTCACCAATGCCAGCTCCGCGCGTGCATGGCTGGTTAAAAACCTGGGGGCTGAAGAAGCCGTCGCAAAGCATTTCGCAGCGATCTCGACCAATCTCGCCGCAACGTCCAGGTTCGGCATCAACCCGGACAACGTATTTGAATTCTGGGATTGGGTCGGCGGGCGCTATTCGCTGTGGTCGGCGATAGGATTGCCCATCGCGCTTTACATCGGCATGGATAATTTTCAACAATTGCTCGCCGGCGCCCATGCCATGGACAGGCACTTTTGCGAAACGCCCCTGGAGCGCAATATGCCGGTGGCCATGGGCCTGCTCGGCATCTGGTACGCCAATTTTTTTAATACCGCTTCATATGCCATCCTGCCCTACGACCAGTATCTGCAACATTTCCCCGCCTACCTGCAGCAACTGGAAATGGAAAGCAATGGCAAACGTGTGGATCGCGACGGCCAAGAGGTGGATTACGCGACCCAGATGGTGGTGTGGGGCGAACCCGGCACCAACGGCCAGCATTCTTTCTACCAGTTGCTGCACCAGGGCACGCGCATGACTCCCGCCGATTTTCTCGCCCCGCTTGTCAGCCACAACCCGATGGGTGAGCACCATGCCATGTTGCTGGCGAACTGCTTCGCGCAGACCGAGGCATTGATGCTGGGCAAAACTGCCGGGGAGGTTCGCGCCGAGCTCGTGGCGCAAGGGCTCGGTGGTGAAGCGCTGGAATCGCTGCTGCCGTACAAAATATTTCCGGGCAACCGCCCGAGCAACACGCTGCTGTTTGACCGGCTCGATCCGCGCACACTGGGAATGCTGATTGCCCTCTACGAACACAAGGTGTTTGTGCAAGGCGTGTTGTGGAACATCAATCCATTCGACCAATGGGGCGTTGAATTCGGCAAACAGCTAGCCGGTAAATTGCTGCCGGAACTTCAGGGAAAGCAGTGCGTGTCCTCGCACGACGCCTCGACCAATGGTTTGATCAACCACTGCCTCGCCCGTAAATCCTGAGCACATCAAACCTGTTTTTCACGGAAATCATACAGGCGTAACTACGCAACAGGCACCACCGGCTTGGCGTCCCATATCTGCTCGGCATACTGCATGATGGTCCGGTCGCTGGAAAATTTCCCCATGTTGGCGACATTCAGAATCGCCTTTTTTACCCACTGCTCCTGATCTTTGTAAGCGGTTTCAACCGCCTTCTGGCAGGCGATATAGGAAGCGTAGTCCGCGAGCAGCAGGTACTGGTCGCCGCGCCGCAGAAGCTCATCCACGATGGGCTTGAAACGATCCGGCTCACCCGGCGAGAAAAAGCCCGAGCCTATCATGTCGAGCACTTCCCGCAATTCTTCGTTGGCATGGTAGTAACCCCAGGGCTGGTAGCCGCTCGCCTTCACCCTTGCAACCTCTTCCGTAGTGAGCCCGAAAATGAAAATGTTGTCCTCGCCCACCTCTTCGCGGATCTCGATGTTGGCACCGTCCAGTGTGCCGATGGTCAGCGCGCCGTTCAAGGCCAGTTTCATGTTGCCGGTGCCGGATGCCTCCGTGCCTGCGGTGGAAATCTGCTCCGAAAGGTCTGCCGCCGGAATGATGTTTTCCGCTGTTGATACATCATAATTGGGCACGAACGCCACTTTCAGGCGGCTAGCCACATGCGGGTCGTTGTTGACGACATCGGCGACATCATTGATCAGCTTGATGATGAGCTTGGCCATGGTGTAGCCCGGCGCAGCCTTGCCGCCGAAAATCACCGTGCGCGGCACACAGTCGGCGCCCGGATTACTGCGGATGCGGTTGTATATCGTCACTACATGCAGCAGGTTGAGCAACTGGCGCTTGTATTCGTGGATGCGCTTGATCTGCACGTCGAACAGAGAATCCGGGTTG
>JAGWMH010000297.1 GCA_028871775.1 Betaproteobacteria bacterium | reverse complement strand
CGCACTGCCTTTGCCAAACTGCACGCTGAACCAGAAAGTGCTGCCTTGGCCAGGAATGCTATCTACCCCCACTTCACCCCCTTTCATCATCTCAACCAATTGTTTGCTGATGGCAAGCCCAAGGCCAGTGCCGCCATATAGTCGTGTAATGGAGGTGTCGGCCTGTTGAAACGGCTGGAAAAGTTTGGATTTCGCTTCATCGTTCATGCCGATGCCGGTATCCTGCACCTCAAATCGCACCAGACAGCTTGTTTCGTTCTCCTCGATTTTTTTTGCGCGAATGGTAATCCTGCCTTTATCAGTGAATTTGACTGCATTGTCGGCATAATTTGTCAGCACCTGAACAAGCCGCAACGGATCACCACGCAAGATATTCGGAATGCTGTGATCAATGTCTACAACCAGTTCAAGCCCCTTTTCCGCGGCCTTCCCGGCAATCATGTTGTCTAGCCGTTCCATGATGTTATTTAAATCAAAATCAATTGTCTCAATTTTGATTTTTCCCGCGTCAATCTTGGCAAAATTAAGCAGGTCATCAATGATGCCAAGCAGGTGTTCGCCGGAGGACTGGATTTTTTTGAGGTAGCTGCGATTGCTAGGATTAGTCTCTGCCCGGAATGCCAGGTGCGCCATGCCGAGTATGCTGTTCATCGGGGTGCGTATCTCGTGGCTGATATTGGCAAGAAACTCGCTTTTGACCTGGTTGGCCGCTTCGGCCAAACTTTTGGCTTGACTCAATTCATGGGTGCGCTGCTCGACACGCGCCTCCAGTTGTTCATTAAGTTCGCGCAACTGGCGTTCGGCAGCCTTGCGGTCGGTAACATCGCGCGCATAGGCGAGCATACCGTAACAATCCCCATTGTTATGAAGCAGTGGCATTTTAAGCGTGTCGAAGATGCGCAGCTCCCCGTTGGCAAGCGTAGCGGGATCGTTCGGGTTATGCGTCAGGTTACCCGCCAATGCCGCATCATCATCGGCATGGAAACCGCGAATGCCCAGGGCTGGATCGCCGAGACACAGCTCGGACGACCAGAAATCGGTATCCGGTCGCCCAATCATGTCCTTTGGTGCACAACCCTGAGCCGCAGCGAATGCGCTGTTGACAAACAAGAAACGATAATTTCTATCCTTGGCAAATACCCAGTCCGGTGTCGAATCGAGTACAGTCTGGAGCAGCGTCTGCGACTCGATTGTCTTAGCCACCATGGCTTCTTTTTCAGCTTCAAACCGCTTGCGCTCGGTGATGTCTTCGACGATGGACCAAATGTATTTCTGGTCATTTTCCCCGCTGATCAGCAGGCTGCTGATCTGTACGGGAACCAGCCTGCCGTCTTTGCGGGCATATTCTTTTTCATGGGGACCATGGTTGCCGGTGCGCTGCAGGGACTCCCGTTGCCGTGTTTCATCGGCCTCATATTTCCTGGGGGTCAACGTCCGGTAGTCGAGGGACTTCAGTTCTTCCGCGGAATAGCCACAGATGTCCTGGAATGCCTGGTTAACCTCGATGTAGCGGCCTTGCATGTCAGTCAGCGCGATGCCTAATGGCGACAGCTCGTAAAGCCCGCGCAGCTTTTCTTCGCTCTCGCGATTTTGCCTGATTGAAATCCAGCCGCTCAGAGAGTCCGAAATACGCTGGGCAACAGCCGTAAAAAGATGCATGTCCTCTTCATCATGCTTTACCACACTTGCACAATGATGCAGGCCGAATAACCAGGCGCTCCCGATTTTCGGCCTTAGCGCAATCATCAACTGGGATTTGACCGAGAATGGTTCGATAACCCGAGGGACGGGATGGTCGGTATCGGGGCCATATTGGATCGCGCCATTGGTCCTGAGCAATTCGCGGAATATCTGAGCTGATTCGCGGTCCGTCGGGATATCTTTACCCAGCGCGAATAGCCCAGGCCATTCCGGACGAGAGCGCTCCATGAGAACGCCCCAGCATGGGGCATCGGGATCGCAGGGATGCAAGAACCAGGCGCGATCCGCATTGAAAACCTCAAGCACCAAATCCAGCACGCCACGCATAACATCTTCCATGTTCTCGCTGGCAAGACTGACTTGAGCAATCCGGTCCAGCACATCCAGGAGTCGAAGACGATACGTAAGATCATGCTGGAGCGTTTGGTCTACATACATAAACACCTCGGTGGTTACCATTTCAATTTGGTGGCGCTTCAGAATAAGCGATAAATAAACGAACGTCCAATGGCCGCTTGTATGGTAGCGGTGGTGGAATCGGCTTTCTTATGTAACAGTTAAGAAGCCGGGGTGGAGGGGCCAGTGTCCGCATCTGCTCTCCTTACCGAGAGACAGACGCCAATAGAATTCCCCCACCCACACCACTCAGCGTCGATGAGGAAT
>JAGWMH010000296.1 GCA_028871775.1 Betaproteobacteria bacterium | reverse complement strand
GAGCTGCTGACCGATGTTTTCAAGCTGCCCAAGGACAAGCGGTGGGTGACGGTGTATGCCGAGGATGATGAGGCATACGACATCTGGACCAAGGAGATCGGTGTGCCCGCCGAGCGGGTGATCCGCATCGGCGACAACAAGGGTGCGCGTTACGCTTCGGACAATGTCTGGATGATGGGTGACACCGGCCCGTGCGGCCCGTGCACGGAAATCTTCTACGATCACGGCGCGGAAATCTGGGGCGGCCCGCCCGGCTCGCCCGAGCAGGACGGCGACCGCTATATCGAAATCTGGAACAACGTGTTCATGCAGTTCAACCGCGACGAGCACGGCGTGATGCATCCGCTGCCCAAGCCATCGGTGGATACCGGCATGGGGCTGGAGCGCATCTCGGCGGTGTTGCAGCACGTGCATTCCAACTACGAGATAGATCTGCTGCAGAATCTGGTCTGCGCGGCGGCGCGGGTGACCAACACCAGCGACCTCACCAGCAATTCGCTCAAGGTGCTGGCCGACCACATTCGCGCCTGTGGGTTCCTCATCGCCGACGGCGTGATTCCCGGCAACGAAGGGCGCGGCTATGTGCTGCGCCGCATCATCCGCCGCGCCATCCGCCACGGCTACAAGCTGGGCGCGCGTGCGGCGTTCTTCCACAAGATGGTGCCGGACCTGGTTGGCGAAATGGGCGCGGCTTTCCCTGATCTGGCCGCGGCGCAAGTGCGCGTGATGGAGATACTCAAGCAGGAAGAGGAGCGCTTCTTTGCCACCATCGAGCATGGCATGACGATACTCGAAGCCGATCTGGCCGGGATGGCACAACACGGCAGCAAGGTATTCAACGGCGAGACCGCGTTCAAGCTGCACGACACCTATGGCTTTCCGCTCGACCTGACGCAGGACGTGTGCCGCGAGCACGGCGTGATCGTGGACAGTGCAACATTCGACGCGGCGATGGCGCGGCAGAAGGAGCAGGCGCGCGCGGCGGGCAAATTCAAGATGGCAGCCAATCTGGAATACACCGGCCCGGCCACCGCATTCCATGGCTATGGCGCGCTGGAAACGAAGAGCAACATCCTGGCACTGTACAAGGACGGTGTGTCGGTCAATGAACTGAAAGAAGGCGAGCTGGGCGTGGCGGTGCTGGACGATACGCCGTTCTATGCCGAGTCCGGCGGGCAGGTCGGCGATCGCGGTGAACTGCGCAGCGTGCACGGCATCTTTGCGGTGGAAGATACTGTAAAGATACAGGCCAGCGTGTTCGGCCATCACGGCGTGGTGAAGACCGGCAAGCTGAGCGTGGGCAACAGTGTCTCTGCGCGAGTGGATGCGCAGGCGCGCGCGCGCACCGAGCGCAACCATTCGGTTACCCACCTGATGCACAAGGCATTGCGCGAGGTGCTGGGCGGCCATGTGCAGCAAAAGGGTTCGCAGGTTGACCCGGACAAGACGCGCTTCGACTTCGTGCATACCCAGCCGATGACCGATGCGGAAATCCGCAAAGTGGAAACCATCGTGAACACAGAAATTCTCGCCAATGCCGCGACCAATGCGCGCGTGATGTCCATCGAGGACGCGCAGAAGACCGGAGCGATGATGCTGTTCGGCGAGAAGTACGGCGACGAAGTGCGCGTGCTGGACATCGGCTCTTCGCGCGAGCTGTGCGGCGGCACCCACGTCAAACGCACCGGCGACATCGGACTGTTCAAGATTCTTGCCGAGAGCGGTGTGGCGGCGGGGGTGCGGCGCGTGGAAGCGGTGACCGGCGAGGGTGCGCTGGCTTATGTGCAGCAGCAGGAGGAGCAATTGCAGCAGGTGGCGGAGGCCGTGAAGGCGCAGCCGCAGGAAGCAGCCGCGCGCATCATGCAGATACTCGACAACGTCAAGATCATGGAAAAAGAACTTGCCGCGCTCAAATCCAAACTGGCGTCGGCACAAGGCGACGAGCTGCTGAACCAGGCGGTCGATATCAACGGCATTAAAGTTTTGGCCGCGCCGCTGGCGGGCGCGGATGCCACGGCGCTGCGCGAGACAACGGACAAACTAAAGGATAAGCTTAAGTCGGCCGCCATCGTGCTGGCAACCGTCGTTGATGGCAAGGTCAGCCTGATCGCCGGGGTGACTCCCGATCTGGTCAAGAAAATAAAAGCGGGCGAATTGGTGAACATGGTTGCCCAGCAAGTGGGCGGCAAAGGCGGCGGGAGGCCGGACATGGCGATGGCAAGCGGCACACAACCTGAGCATCTGGCTACGGCTTTGGCCTCCGTTCCGGCTTGGGTGCAGGCAAAGTTATAGTTTGGTGTGTCGGGTGTTGTTAGAGATTTCTGTAGACTGAATCAAGGCTCACACCTCAAGGAGCGAGACAAGTGGACGAAT
>JAGWMH010000295.1 GCA_028871775.1 Betaproteobacteria bacterium | reverse complement strand
CAGCCCCAGCGCGGCGTAGCCCGCCATGATCAGGTAAAGGAACATGGACATGATGGAAGCCGGCACGTGGATGAAAATAATGCGGTAGGCCTCACCCTGCACGGCATCGGTAGGCGCCACGAAGAAGCCGATATACAGGCCGACTGCAAACAGGATTGCGGACGGCCATGCAAACCACGGCACCAGCTTGCCGGCCAATCCATAAAAGGTGGAAGGGGCGGAATATTTGAACCAGTTTATAGCCAACGCATCACTCCATCGAAATACGCAATGCCTGGGCCGTAACCCAGGGCGTGAACACCAATGCCAGCACCAGCAGCGCGCCCAGCAAGGACAGATGCGAGGTTATGCTCATGCCGCTGGTAACGGCTTCTACCGCGCCCGTCCCGAAAATCAGCACCGGGATGCACAGCGGCAACACCAGCAACGATACCAGCACCCCGCCGCCGCGCAATCCCAGGGTCAACGCCGCACCGACTGCGCCGATCATGCTGAGCACCGGCGTGCCAAGCAACAGGCTCGCAATCAGCACCCACAATGCCTGCGCCGGCATGTCGAACTGCAAACCCAGCACGGGCGCCATCAGCACCAGCGGCAGGCCGGACAACATCCAGTGCGCCAGAATCTTGCCCAGCACCAACACCGACAGGGACTGCGGGGCCAGCAGCATCTGCTCCAGCGTGCCGTCCAGGTAATCCGCCGAGAACATCCGCCCCAATGACAGCATGGAAGCCAGCAGCGCAGCCACCCAAACCACGCCGGGCGCCATTTTGCGCAGCATGCCGAGCTCCGGGCCGACCCCGAGCGGGAACAGGCTCACCACCATAACAAAGAAAATCAGCGTGGTCAGCACATCGGCACGGCGGCGCATTGCCAGCATCAAATCGCGGCTGATCACCAGCCTCAACAAACCGAACAGCGACAGTTTGTTCATGCCAGCGTCAACCGCCGTGTTTCCACCCCCGCCACTTCCAGCGGCTGGTGCGTGGTGAAGACCACCATGCCATTCTTTGCCAGGTGCGTGCCGATCAATTCCTGCATCAATCCCACCGCACCCACGTCCAGCGCAGTGAGCGGCTCATCCAGTATCCACAGCGGGGCATCACCGACCAGCAGGCGCGCCAGCGCCACGCGCCGGCGCTGTCCTTGGGACAGCACCTTGACCGGCAAAGTTTCGCGGCCGCGCAATCCCATGTGGCGCAGCGCCGCGATGGCTTCCTTGTCGTCCACCTCGCAGCCGGCCAGCCCGGCGCTGATGTGCAGGTTCTCCAGCGCGTTCAGTTCATCCTTGATGGCATTCAGGTGGCCGAGATAAACCATCTCGGCATAGTATTCCTCGTCCAGTTCGCGGATGTTCTGGCCGCGCCAGCGGATCTCGCCTGCCGCAGGCGCAAGAAAACCGCATAGCATGCGCAACAGGCTGGTTTTCCCTTTTCCATTTTCTCCCTGCACCTGCAACAACTCACCGGCAGACAGGGAAAAACTCAAACCGGAAAACAGCTGATGATCCCCCCGGGTGCAGGCAAGGTTGATAATTTCCAGCATTGCTTAATCGGTTCCGGTAGAAACAAAAATAGCGCGGGATTATATACGATTGCATCGGCGACGGTATGCAGTAATGATGAGCGGTTACGCAGCAACGAATTGTGCGGTTATAATCCGCCCGCTCTAAAAATTTCAACAAAGGGACAACATGGGATTTCTGGCAAACAAACGCATTCTGATCACCGGCATGCTCAGCAACCGCTCCATCGCTTACGGCACCGCCAAAGCCATGCGGCGCGAGGGTGCGGAACTGGCCTTTACCTATCAGGGCGAACGTATACGCGACCGGGTAAGCGAACTGGCGCAGGAATTTGACAGCAAGCTGCTGTTCCCCTGCGACGTGTCCAGCGATGCGGAAATCGACCAGTTATTTGCCGATCTCGGCAAACACTGGGACAAGTTTGACGGTTTTGTGCATTCCATCGCCTTTGCGCCGCGCGAGGCGCTGGCCGGGGAGTTTCTTGATGGGTTCAGCCGCGAAGCCTTCCGCGTCGCGCATGACATCAGCGCTTACAGCTTCCCGGCGCTGGCCAAGGCCGCCTTGCCGATGATGGAAGGACGCAACGCTGCCCTGCTGGCCATGACCTATCTAGGCGCAATACGCACCGTGCCCCATTACAACGTGATGGGCCTGGCCAAAGCAAGCCTCGAGGCCAGCGTGCGTTATCTGGCCATGAATCTCGGCAGCCGCGGTATCCGTGTGAACGGCCTCTCGGCCGGCCCGATCAAGACGCTGGCTGCCGCAGGCATTGGCGACTTTAACAAGTTGCTGAGCTACAACGAAAAACATGCCCCGCTGAAACGCAACGTGACCATTGATGAAGTGGGG
>JAGWMH010000294.1 GCA_028871775.1 Betaproteobacteria bacterium | reverse complement strand
CCGGGCAGCAGCATTGCCACCACGCTGTAGCTCCAGGCCACGCCTACACCGAGTGCGATCAGGCTGAACATGTTGAGGCTGCGGTTGACCACGGAGGCCCAGCCGCGCTGGAAGATCGGCCAGCCGCCCCACAGCACCGCCGGGGTCGCCAGCGCGAATTCCAGCCATTGCAATACCGGCATCGAAATAAAATCCGGCATGGCGTGCGGCGCCAGATCGGAAACCATCGCCATCACGAACACCGGCAAGGCCAGCGCCGCGCTCACCCAGAATCGGCGCGTCATGTCGCGCAGTTCGGCATTGTCCTCTGCCGGGGCGTTGCGCGGCTCCAGTGCCATGCCGCAGATCGGGCAACTGCCCGGCTCGCTGCGCACAATCTGCGGATGCATCGGGCAAGTGTAAATTCCGGTTGCCTGAACCGCAGCTGCCATAACCGGCTTGAGGTATTCAACGGGATTTGCCTGAAACTTTTCCAGACAATGCTGTGAACAAAAATAATAGTGCTCCCCCGCATAATCGGCACTGGGAGTGCTCGCTTCCGGGTTAACCTGCATTTTGCAAACCGGATCAGTATTCATGGCATTCCCTCCGCTGCACACTCCGCGAATCAACCTGACAGTGCGTCCGCGCTCAGCATGATGATTTCGATTTCCTCGATGATTTCTTCCTGGCGCATTGCGTTGTAGCGCAGCCGCAGCTTGGCTTCGTCTTTTTCCAGGCGGCGGATGGCGCTGTCCATGTGCTCCAGCCGCTTGCGGTTTTCCGCCATCAGCGATGCGTAAAACACTTCATGCAGCGCGGCATAAAAATACTGGTCGGTAAGCTGGGACAGAAACCGCGCCGGCTCCAGATTGAGCAAAGGCGCATCGGGATAAGCCGATTTCCCGGTCGGCGCTGCGAGCGGCAGCAGCTGGCGCATTCGCGGCTCGCCGCTTTCGTCGTCGTGGTATAGCGCGCTCAGGCGCCATGCCGCTTCCGGGTGCTGCTGCAACTCGCTCAATACCCTGGCCAGCCGCACCAGTGTCGCCTGCACTTCCTCGGCCACGCTGGGGCCTTCGACAAAAGCTGCAATGCGCGCATCACCTTGCAGTTTGGTTTCCAGCCTGCGCCCCACCGCGACCAGGATAGTGCCCTCCCGCTGTGCGGCGGCATCAATCGGCCCCAGCAGCGTTTCATTGAAGTCGCCGCAGAAACCGCGCTCGGAGCCGATCACCAGCAGCAGTTGCCGCATGTCGTCCGCGCGCGCCGGGGCTTGCGGATAAAAACTCAGGAAATCCTGCGCAGCTGTCTCGATGCCGGTTACGGCGCGGCGTTGCGTGGCAAGAAAAGCCGCAAGCTTGCGCGCTTCGAGCAAGGCCAGATTTTTCATCGCGACCATGATGCCGTCAATTTCGTCCAGCATGGACAGGCGATTCTGCACTTCACGCCGTTTGCTCAACTAAGTAACCCTCGAAGTTTCTGCTTCGCTCAACCAGGCATGCACCAGGCTTTTCCACTGGTCGCGCCCCTCTTCTATGCTGACTTGGGCGCGTTCAACCTGCCGCTGCAGCAACGCCATGCGCTTCTTCACTTGGCCCGGCTCGACGTTGTCGAACAGACCCTCGTTGTAAGCAACCATCCACGCCATTTGAAACTCGATGGGCAGCGGTGCGAGCAAATCCTGCTTCAGCATTTCGCGCAGCAGCTGGCCGCGCCGGATGCGCGCTTCCATGCTGGCTTCCAGCCGTGAACCGAAGCGGGTGAACACCTCCAGTTCGAGAAACTGCAAGTAATCCAGCTTCATCCGCCCCGCTTCTTTTTTGATATTGGGATGCTGTGCATTTCCGCCGATGCGCGACACCGAGCGGGTGACGTCGATCGCCGGCAAAAAACCGCGCGCAAACAAATCGTGATCCAGATAAATCTGGCCGTCGGTGATCGAAATCAGGTTGGTGGGAATATACGACGCGATCTCGCCTTGTTCGGTTTCGATGATGGGCAGCGCGGTCATGCTGCCGCCGCCATGTTTCGCCGATAAGCGGGTGGAACGTTCCAGCAAGCGCGCATGCAAATAAAAAATATCTCCGGGGTAAGCCTCGCGTCCCGGCGGGCGGCGCAATATCAGGGAAAGTTCGCGATAGCTGCGCGCGTGGGTGGTGAGGTCATCGTAAATAACCAGCGTGTCCCGTCCTTGCCAAGTCCATGCATCGGCCACGGTGCAACCGGCGAATGGCGCGAGGTATTTAAGGCCGGGCATCGCGGTGGCTTCCGCCACCACCAGCGTGGTGTAGTCCAGCGCACCGGAACGCCGCAGGGTTTCAATGGTATTCACCACGGTGGAGCGTTTCTGGCCGATCAGCACATAGACGCAATAAATGTTCTTGCCGCGCTGGTTGA
>JAGWMH010000293.1 GCA_028871775.1 Betaproteobacteria bacterium | reverse complement strand
ATGGCCCATACCATCCTCAGCGGATGGCGTTTCCGCGCGCTACTGCTGGTCGTGCTGCTGAGCGCCGTCGGTTACCTGGCATTTTCCCTGTGGGGCGGCTGGCAGGAAGTCGTGGCGGCCGTCATCCGGGTTGGCCTAGCGGGTACGGCCATCGCCCTTTTGCTGTCGCTGGTCAATTACGGGTTGCGCTTCCTGCGCTGGCAGAAATACCTTGCGCTGCTCGGCCACCGCGTCTATTGGCCGGAAAGCCTGCGCATCTATATTGCCGGGTTCGGCCTGACCGTCCTTCCGGTCAAGGTGGGCGAGACGATCCGCAGCGTGTTCCTGAAACGGCATGGAGTTTCCTATCCGGAAAGCCTGGCGGCATATTTTTCGGAGCATTTTTCCAACCTCATCAGCATGCTGCTGCTGGTCGCGATCGGCATGTGGGCTTATCCGCAGGCCAAGCCGCTGGTGGTGATCCTTGCCGTGCTGATTCTTGCCGTGCTGATCGTTCTTCAGCAAAGCAAATGGCTGAAGGTGCTCGAGGCCTTTGCGCAAAAGCGGCTGCCTGCCCGGGCCGGCAAACTGGTTGCCCACGGCATCGAAATCACCCTGCATTCCGGCCGCTGCTTCCGCCTGCCCGTGCTGCTGCATGGCATCGCGCTCGGGGTGGTTGCATGGGGAGCGGAAGGGGTGGCTTTCTACTACATCATGCGCCTCCTCGGCAGCGACCTTGCACTGCCGACCGTGCTGTTCATTTATGCCTTCTCCATGCTGGTCGGCGCGCTCAGCTTCCTGCCCGGCGGGCTTGGCGGAGCCGAAGCCAGTATGGTTGCATTGCTCATGCTGAACCACGTCGCACAACCGCAGGCCGTGGCCGCCACTATGCTGATCCGCCTGGCGACGCTGTGGTTTGCGGTTGCGCTGGGAGTTTTTGCGCTGACTTTGGCAGAGCGGAAAAAGAGCGGTTGATGGGCGTGCAGGTGCGAATTCATTAGCACCCGCATTCAATCTCCAATAGCGGCTTCAGTTGCTGCATCACACCTTGCAGAATGCGCGGTTGCGCTTGTGCGGTGGGGTGCAGGTTGTCGGCCTGGAATTGCTCCGGCGCGACACCTTCCAGAAAAAACGGAACCAGCGCCACGTGGTATCGTTGCGCCAGTTTCGGGTACAGCGCCTTGAAGCGGGCAGTATAGTCACCGCCGTAATTGGGCGGCAGTTGCATGCCCAGCAGCAGCACCTTGGCTTGCGCCTTGCGCGCTTGCTGGATGAGGGCGGCGAAGTTGGCTTCGATCTCCGCGATGGGTGCGCCGCGCAGGCCGTCATTGGCGCCGAGTTCGAGGATGACGATGCTGGGGTTGTGTTGGTGCAGTGCCGCATCGATGCGTTGGCGCCCGCCGGTGGTGGTCTCGCCGCTGATGCTGGCGTTGATTACCTGATATTGCGGATGGCTGCGTTGCAGTTCCTGCTGCAACAGGCTCACCCAACCCGCCTCGCGCGGGATACCATAAGCTGCCGACAGGCTGTCGCCGAACACCAGTATGGTTTGTTGTGCGGCGGCGATTCCCGGCAGCAGACAACAGACATACAATAAAACTGAGCGGAAGAAAACGGAAAATCTCATGGCATCCATTGTGCAGGCAGTGAGTCTCACCAAGCAAGTGGAGAGCGGCGGCCAGCCGCTGGTCATTCTGCATGATGTCAGCTTTGCCGTCGAGGCTGGCGACAGCCTCGCCATCCTGGGTGTCTCCGGTTCCGGCAAGTCCACCCTGCTGGGCCTGCTGGCCGGGCTGGATATGCCCAGCAGCGGCACGGTGTATCTCGACGGCGTGGATCTGTTCTCCTTCGATGAAGATGGCCGCGCGCGCATGCGCGGGCGCCTGGCGGGCTTCGTGTTCCAGTCATTCCAGTTGCTGCCCGCCATGACCGCGCTGGAAAACGTCATGCTGCCGCTGGAACTGCGTGCCGCGCCGGATGCGCGCGAGCGCGCCTCGGAAGCCCTGCAGCGCGTCGGATTGGCGCAGCGCATGGATCATCTGCCCAAGCACCTTTCCGGCGGCGAGCAGCAGCGCGTGGCGCTTGCGCGCGCCTTCGTCGCGCAGCCAAAAATCCTGTTCGCGGACGAGCCTACCGGCAACCTCGACGCCGCCACTGGCAGCCAGATCATCGAACTGATGCTGGAACTGAACCGCGCGCAGGGCACGACCCTCATCATGGTCACCCACGACGAAGCGCTGGCGCGGTGCTGCAACAGTCAGTTGCAGTTGGCGGCAGGGCGGGTGATGTAACGGGTACCTCTAAAAATCCAGATTTCATCCCAACTGCTGCGTTGCGGAAAAAATTTCTTGCTTTCATATTATTCATATGCGGCGCTGCGAAATTTTTCCCACGCCTTGCATTT
>JAGWMH010000292.1 GCA_028871775.1 Betaproteobacteria bacterium | reverse complement strand
CAGGCGGCAACCAGACGCGGGCGGCGGAACTGCTCGGGCTGAACCGCAACACCCTGCGCAAGAAAATCCTGGCGCACGGCATCAAGAATTAACCCACAAGAACGGAACCCCATATGGCAGTTATCAGACAGGCTCTCGTCAGCGTATCGGACAAGGCTGGCGTACTCGAATTCGCCAAAGGCTTGCAGCAGCTCGGCGTAAAAATTCTCTCCACCGGCGGCACCGCCAGGATGCTCGCCGATAACGGCATCCCGGTCACCGAAGTGGCGGATTACACCGGTTTCCCCGAGATGCTCGATGGGCGCGTGAAGACGCTGCAGCCGAAGGTCCATGCCGGCATCCTGGCGCGGCGCGACCTGCCGGAGCACGTCGCTACACTGGAAAAGCACGGCATCCCGACCATAGACCTGGTAGTGGTGAACCTGTACCCGTTCAGCGCCACCGTGGCCAAACCTGATTGCACGCTGGAAGATGCCATCGAGAACATCGACATCGGAGGGCCGACCATGGTGCGCGCGGCGGCGAAGAACCACGCGCACGTCGCCATCGTCACCGATCCGGCGGACTACCCGGATGTGCTGGCGGAAATGCAAACCAACGAGGGCGCGGTTTCCGACGCCACGCGCTTCGATCTGGCGAAAAAGGCTTTCTCGCACACCGCCGCCTACGACAGCGCGATCAGCAACTACCTTACCGCGATCGCCGCCGATGGTATGCGCAGCGAGTATCCGGCGCAAATCAATTTCAACTTTGCCAAGGTGCAGGACCTGCGCTACGGCGAGAATCCGCATCAGAGCGCCGCGTTCTACCGCGACCTTAATCCGGTGCCGGGCGGCATCGCCGGATACACCCAGTTGCAAGGCAAGGAGCTGTCCTACAACAACATCGGCGATGCTGATGCGGCGTGGGATCTGGTCAAGACTTTCGAACAACCGGCCTGCGTCATCGTCAAGCACGCCAACCCGTGCGGCGTGGCGATTGCCGACAGCGTGCTGAATGCCTACAAGCTGGCCTACGCCACCGACACCACCTCCGCGTTCGGCGGCATCATCGCTTTCAACCGCGAGCTGGATGCGGCCAGCGCGGCGGCGATCACCGCCAACCAGTTCGTCGAACTCATCAGCGCGCCGTCCGCTTCCGACGCGGCGCTGAAAGTGACCGCCGCGAAGCAGAACGTGCGCGTGCTCACCGTGCCTCTGTCCAACGCGCACAACCAGTACGACGTGAAGCGCGTCAGCGGCGGCCTGCTGGTGCAATCGCCGGATGCGCTCAACGTGCAGGCCGCGCAACTCAAAGTGGTGAGCAAGGCACAGCCCACCAATGAACAGTTGCAGGATTTGCTGTTCGCCTGGCGCGTGGCAAAGTATGTGAAATCCAACGCCATCGTGTTCTGCAAGAACGGCCAGACGCTGGGCGTGGGTGCGGGGCAGATGAGCCGCGTGGACAGCACGCGCATCGCCAGCATCAAGGCGCAAAATGCAGGGTTGCCGCTACAAGGTTCGGTGGTTGCCTCCGATGCCTTCTTCCCGTTCCGCGACGGCATCGACGTGTTGGCACAGGCCGGTGCGAAAGCGGTGATCCAGCCCGGCGGCTCGATGCGCGACGAGGAAGTCATTGCCGCGGCGGACGAGCATGGGCTGGCGATGGTGTTCACGGGTTACCGTCACTTCAGGCATTAAAACATTTAGCCACAGAGGACACAGAGAGCACAGAGAAAGCCGGATGACCTCTCTGTGTGCTCTGTGATCTCCGTGGCAAAGGGGTTGAATTGAAGATTCTGGTCATCGGTTCCGGCGGGCGTGAGCACGCGCTGGCGTGGCGCTTGGCGCAGGGCGCGAAGGTGCAGAAAGTGTTTGTCGCGCCGGGCAACGCGGGCACTGCGCTGGAAGACGGCGTGGAGAACGTCGCCATCAGCGCCATCCCGGAACTGATCGAATTCGTCAAACGCGAAGACATCTACATGACCGTTGTCGGCCCGGAAGCGCCGTTGGCGGCGGGTATGGTTGATGCATTTCGCGCCGCCGGTTTGAAAATTTTCGGGCCGACGAAAGCTGCCGCGCAACTGGAATCCTCCAAGGATTTCGCCAAGCGTTTCATGGTGCGCCACAACATTCCCACCGCTTTCTTCGAGACCTTCAGCGACATTAGTTCCGCGCGTGCCTTTGTCGAGAAGCATGGCGCGCCCATCGTGATCAAGGCCGACGGGCTGGCAGCAGGCAAGGGCGTGGTGGTGGCAATGAACAAGGACGAAGCGTTCGCCGCAATAGACATGATGCTGTCCGATAACAAACTGGGCGATGCCGGTGCGCGTGTGGTAGTCGAGGAATTCCTCGCGGGTGAAGAGGCCAGTTTCATCGTCATGGTTGACGGCAAGAACGTGCTGGCATTGGC
>JAGWMH010000291.1 GCA_028871775.1 Betaproteobacteria bacterium | reverse complement strand
ATTTTATTCACCAACGGATTCCCTAACCCTGATGTTCAAAAGCTCCTTAGCTACCTTGACTCTGGTTTGCCTCATTCAACCCCGTTCTACCATTGGGGCGATACCGATGTGGACGGTTTAAGAATCTTAAATTTTATCGGCACACTGACTCCAAGTCATGCAATCTCGTCACATCTTATGAGCCGAAAGACATGGCAGCCAGCCAGATTGCTTAACGACCAGGAAATAGGGAAGGCTAATCAATTGAGATCAAACAATGTATCCATCTCAAAATTGCTTGATCAGTTACTTATTGAAGGACTGCCAAAAGATTTTGAGCAAGAGAACGTAGATCCAGCATCGCCGCTCCCCGCAACAACGGATAACTAAAAACAACCCGGTTCATAGCCTAGAACTGCGCCTGAATCGGGTGCGGATTCTGAATTCAACAACTGAAATGGCGGGCAAAGTTGCCAATCCTGCGAAGTGAAACACCCAGCTTGCATCTACCCCGAGCGCCCGCCCTGTTTCTCCAGCAGCCGAGCCGCTGAGAGCCATGCCGCAATCCGCTGCCCTATCGGTCGCTACTGCACACTACCGAAAGATGGGTCGCTGGAATGGGGCGGCAGGGGCAAGCCTCCCAGGCGGCTGGCCTGGCTCACCGGCCCGCCGGGAAAAAGTTCGTAGAGACTGCGCCTGCCATGCCCATCGGAAAACTTTTCTTCCAGCTCCTGCAGGATTTCGCGGGCGCTTCCGGCGCCGCCGCGATTACGGTAGCGCTCCCGCAGGTAGATGATGATTTCCCAGTGTTCATCGGTGAGGAAAACGCCCTCAGCTTCCGCCTGGCGCTGCGCGATCAGCGGCGACCATGGCGCAAGGCCGAACATGTTGCCTTCGGGATCGTTCTGGGTGGTGGTGGCTTTGTTGATGTCTAGCATGATGGAACCTCCTCTTCACATTTGCGATTGAAGTTTGATTCACGCAACAAAACATAGTTTACTGCGATTGCCGGGTACTTGTAAGCGTGCTGTGAAATGCCGCCAGCACGACGATGCGCGGGCCGCGTTCTCGGAAACAGTCTGCTATACCTGAAGTGGCGGGATACTATACACTGGCATGCAATCAGAAAAGCATAAGGGGCGGGAAAGGTGGCTGATAACGCGATATTCAAGGACTATCTGGCGAAAATTGAGCATGCCTGCAAAGCTGGCAACGCCACCGAGCATACCCACCGCCCCGCGCTAAAAGACCTGCTCGAAGCATTCCAGCCCGGCATCATCGCCACCAACGAACCCAAGCGCATCAAATGCGGCGCGCCGGATTACATCATCACCCGCAAAGATATTCCGCTGGGCTTCGTGGAAGCCAAGGACATCGGTGTGTCGCTCGACGACACCGAGAGCGGCGAACAACTCAGACGCTACCGCGACAGCCTCGCTAATCTCATTCTTACCGACTACCTGGAATTCCGCTGGTATGTCAGCGGCGAGCTGCGCCTGACTGCGCGCCTTGCCAAACCGCAAGCCAGCGGCAAACTTCGCGCGGAGGCGAATGGATCGCAGCAACTCGCCGAACTGTTGCAGTCCTTCTTCGCCGAGAATATCCCCGTCGTCTCCAGCCCCAAGGAACTCGCTACGCGCATGGCGGCACTGGCGCGGCTTATCCGCTCCATCATCGGCAAGACCTTTGCCGAAGAAAGCGAACACGGCGCACTGCACGAACAGATGGAAGGATTCCGCAAAGTGCTGTTGCATGACCTCACGGCGGAACAGTTTGGCGATATGTATGCGCAGACCATTTGCTATGGCCTATTTGCTGCACGTTGCAACAGCACCGGCGGACACTTCACCCGCACCCATGCCGCTTACGATTTACCCAAAACCAATCCATTCCTGCGCAAACTCTTTGCCCATATTGCAGGTCCGGAACTGGACGAGCGCATCGTGTGGGCGGTGGATAACCTTGCCGAATTGCTCAACCGTGCAGACATCGCCGCCATCCTGCAAGACTTCGGGCGTGCGACCAAACAGGAAGACCCAGTAGTGCATTTCTACGAAACCTTCCTTGGCGCATATGACCAGAAAATGCGCGAGGCCAGAGGCGTGTACTACACGCCCGAGCCGGTAGTGTCCTACATCGTGCGCAGCGTGGATGCCATCCTGAAAAAGGATTTCAAGTTACGCGATGGATTGGCTGATGCCAGCAAAGTCAAACTTACCCGCCCGAAGCAGCGCGGCAAGGGCACGGAAACCATCGAAACCCACAAGGTGCAAATTCTCGATCCCGCCACCGGAACCGGCACCTTCCTGTATAGCGTCATCGGGCAAATTTACCAGACCTTTGCAGGCAATAAAGGAATGTGGCCGGGTTATGTTCAGGAAAATTTACTCCTACGCTTATATGGCTTCGAGTT
>JAGWMH010000290.1 GCA_028871775.1 Betaproteobacteria bacterium | reverse complement strand
AGAATGGTGCAGTGCGTAAAACTCGGACGCGAAGCTGAAGGACTCGAACGCCTCCCTTATCCTGGCGAACTCGGTAAGCGCATTTTTGAAAATGTTTCCAAGGAAGCATGGCAAGGCTGGATACGCTACCAGACCATACTGGTTAACGAGAACCGCCTCAACCTTGCCGATGCGCAGGCACGCAAGTACCTGGCCAAGCACATGGAGGGTTATTTCTTCGGCGAGGGCGCACAAATGCCCACCGGTTACGTGCCGCCCCATAAATAATCAAGGCAACCCTCACGGTGGTTAAAAAATTTCCCGCGCAGCATTTTCTCAACCGCGAACTGGGGCAGCTGGAATTTAACCGGCGCGTGCTGGCGCAGGCGGAAAATGCCGCCGTCCCGCTGCTGGAACGGCTCAGATATCTGTGCATCGTCAGCAGCAACCTGGACGAGTTTTTTGAAATCCGCGTGGCCGGCCTGAAAGAGCAGATCAAGCTTACCGGCATCCCTGCCGGACCGGACGGCATGGATGCGCACCAAACCCTGAAGCTGGTGCGCGAGCAGGCGCATCAGCTCATCACGCGGCAATACCAGGTACTCAACGACGACCTGTTGCCGGCCCTCGACCAGCAAGGCATCCGCTTCCTGCGCCGCACCCTTTGGAACGATGCGCAACGCGCCTGGATACGGGAGTTCTTCTTCAATGAAGTAATGCCGGTGCTGACACCCATCGGGCTCGACCCGTCGCACCCCTTCCCGCGCGTGCTCAACAAAAGCCTGAACTTCACCGTTGAACTGCAGGGCAAGGATGCCTTCGGGCGCAACACCGCCAAGGCCATCGTGCAGGCGCCGCGCGTGTTGCCGCGCACCATCCCGTTGCCGCCGGAGATCAGCGGCTGCGCGCACGGTTTCGTATTCCTGTCTTCCATCCTGCACGCCCACGTCGGCGAGCTGTTCAGCGGCATGGAGGTGCTGAGTTGCCACCAGTTCCGGGTTACGCGCAACAGCAACCTGTTCGTGGATGACGAGGAAGTGAAAAACCTGCGCATCAGCTTGCAGGGCGAATTGCCGCACCGCCACTTCGGCAATGCGGTGCGGCTGGAAGTCACCGAAAACTGCTCGCCGCAAATGGCCGAATTCCTGTTGCAACAATTCGGATTGGAGCCCAACGATCTGTATCGCGTGGATGGCCCGGTCAATCTGGTGCGGCTGATGGGTATTCCGGACAAGGTAGCGCGGGACGACCTGAAATTTCCGGCCTTCTCGCCCGGTGTGCCCAGTATGTTGCAGAAGAAGGGCGCGGACATGTTCAAGGTCATCCGCAAGGGTGACGTGTTGCTGCACCATCCCTTCCAGTCATTCAAACCGATCATCGATTTTATTCAGCAGGCTTCCATCGACCCCAGCGTGGTCGCCATCAAGCAGACGGTATACCGCACCGGCGTAGACTCTGCACTGATGGATGCGCTGATCGAGGCCACGCGTCTCGGCAAGGAAGTGACGGTGGTGGTGGAGCTGCTCGCGCGCTTCGACGAGGAGGCCAACATCAACTGGGCAAGCAAACTGGAAGAGGTCGGCGCACACGTGGTCTATGGCGTGGTCGGCCACAAGACCCATGCCAAGATGCTGATGGTGGTGCGCCGCGAGGAAGGCAAGCTGCGCCGCTATGTGCACCTCGGCACCGGCAACTATCATCCGCGCACCGCGCGGCTGTACACCGATTTCGGCCTGTTCACCGCCAACGAGGAAGTCTGCGCCGACGCGAACGAGGTATTCGGCCAGCTCACCAGCCTTGGCAAAGCGCGCAAACTGCATCATCTGTGGCAATCGCCGTTTTCGCTGCACAGCGAGACCATGCGCGCCATCCAGAATGAGACCAGGCTTGCCTTGGCTGGCAAGCGCGCGCACATCATTGCCAAGATGAACGCGCTGCTGGAGCCGGAGACCATCATGGCGCTTTATGAAGCTTCCAAAGCGGGCGTGACGGTAGACCTCATCGTGCGCGGGGTGTGCGCGCTGCGCCCCGGCGTGCCGGGACTGTCCGAGAATATCCGCGTGCGCTCGATAGTTGGCCGTTTTCTGGAGCACACGCGCATCTTCTACTTCCGCAATAATCTGAAGCATGACGTTTACCTCGCCAGCGCAGACTGGATGGACAGGAACTTCTTCCGCCGCATCGAAGTATGTTTCCCGGTGCTCGACAAAAAACTCAAGAAGCGGGTGATTGATGAGGGGCTGAAGGTTTACCTGCAGGATAACTGCCAGGCCTGGGACATGGATGCGGACGGTCACTACCGCCGCAAGGCACCGCGCCGCGCAATGCTGAAATGCGCACAGTCACTGCTGTTGCAGGAACTCGCCAGCCAACCGCTCAAACCGGTCTGACGCTCATTGCCGGGCTGCATCTACCTGAATTACGTAAGGCCATCAGCCTT
>JAGWMH010000024.1 GCA_028871775.1 Betaproteobacteria bacterium | reverse complement strand
GTGTAGCCATATTCGGGATGGCCGGGGGTCTTGGAGTGCATCTGGCGGAAGCGTTTTAATTCTTCCATCGGCAAATCGTAACCGGACAGGTGCAGCAGCGCATAAACCAGCATGGAGCCGTGGCCATTGGACAACACAAAACGGTCGCGATCAGCCCACTTCGGGTTGACCGGATTGTGGCGCAGGTGGTGATTCCACACCACTTCGGCGATTTCCGCCATGCCCATCGGCGCGCCGGGATGGCCGGAGTTCGCTTTTTGTACGGCATCCACTGCCAGCATGCGGATCGCGCCGGTAATGTCATTAAACTTGGGGGGGGTTACATTACGCGTTGCAGCCATCTCTCACTAAGCCTCCTGAACAACCCCGGTCGGGTTGAATTGTCGCAGCTTCAAAAAAGGGGGTAATTATGCCGCACGGCTCCCTTTAGGGCAACAACGGCAAGCAGCAAGCCGGGGAGATCATCGGCGCGGCCAACAAATCCTGTGCCACCCGGAGCTGTATATTCTGGCGTATTGACGAATTTCAACCAGCCAGTTACGGTTCGCTCCACATCACTCAGCGGGGAGCGGCATTGCGTCTCGATACCACAGAGGGTGGGCAGGATACAACCGCCCGCCATCGTTATTACCACACTTGCAACGTGGGCATGAGTTGCCCACAAGGCCCAAGACTCATTCCAAAGTTGCGAGGCCGGATGAGCCATGGAAAAAAGAGGATTGTGCTATGAAGCCAGGTAATGCTGCTGCTCTTTTGTTCGCTGGCCTGTGTGCTGTATTTACTCCATCGGCTTTCAGCAGGAGCGCACGGGATTATTCAAAATGCGAGAATGAAAATCCCGGCGAGGCTAATAAAGAAAAGCGCTGGGAGTGCTTCGATGCCATTGGAGCCACCACATCGAGCGGCAGTGAATCTGCGCCTTCCAGGCAGAGCCCCACCCAGGAAAATGACTCGCAGGAATATGTAAGCAAGATTACGCCTGATCAGAGTAAAGCTGTATGCAGCGATTCCGGCCGCGCATATTTAGCCAGAACGTGGCATTTGGGTGGTTGTGGTGATGTGCAATCGCCATCTTTCCATACCCTTATTCCTCACCGGCAAAGCTACTTCATTTTCCGCGACGCTTCCAGAACCAACAAAAATCCATTTTCCCCGACCAATGGCCAAACATCCTACTCTTATGACATTGATCCCCTGGAAGCCAAGTTCCAACTCAGCTTTAAGGCAGAAGTCCCGGAAAATGTTAATCCGTTTTCCCGGTTCTTTCGGCTATGGGGTGCCTATACCCAGCAATCCAACTGGCAAATGCTGAACAGCCGAAATTCCTCGCCGTTCCGGGCAAGTAATTACGAACCCGAGTTGATAGCAACACACGAAACGGAGCAGGGCAGTCCATTAAAGCTGGTTAATTTTGGCCTTGTGCACCAGTCGAATGGACAGGCCGGGCCTGAATCGCGGAGCTGGAATCGTCTGTACGTGCAGGGGGGATGGGAGTGGGAGAATCGTCGAACAGTATCAGTTCTCGCGCGCGGATGGTGGCGCATACCTGAAAGCATACTGAAAGATGACAACCCGGATATCAAGAGCTACCTGGGGTATGGAGATGTTGTTGTCCGTCTAGAAGGCAGCGTCAAAAATATAACCACTGTACTGCTACGCAATAATTTGAGCCTCAATCAGAATCGCGGGTTCGTGCAACTTGACTATGCTTATCCCTTAAGGGAGAGCTCTGCCTACTATCTGCATTTTCAAGGACTATTGGGTTACGGCGAGACTTTAATTGACTATAACCATCACCAGAAAGCAATTGGAATCGGGCTTTCCTTCAGGGACTGAGGTGCGCATCAAACGCTTGCCGGCATGCGCAAAACTATTCCCCGCCAC
Source organism: Betaproteobacteria bacterium (assembly GCA_028871775.1). GTDB lineage: Bacteria > Pseudomonadota > Gammaproteobacteria > Burkholderiales > Gallionellaceae > CAITJF01. The sequence continues at coordinate 11,671 of JAGWMH010000024.1, read as the reverse complement.
AATCCCCTGCTATTGCTGATTGTCATCCGGCTCTTTCCTGGCGAATTTGATGCCGAGCTGTTTCAGCTTGCGGTACACGTGGGTGCGCTCCAGGCCGGCTTTTTGCGCCACACGAGCCATGTTGCCGTTTTCCTTGCGTATATGGTAGTTGAAGTAAAGACTGTCAAAATAGTCGTGCGCCTCGCGCAAGGGCAGGTCGAACGGCAACGGGAAATGCGGCACGGCTTCCGCAGCGGTATTGCCGTCCGCGACATCTGTCTGCCGCATGGGGCTAGGCGCGCCCTGCCGGATCGCCTTGGCGACTGCATCGAACAACTTCTGCAACGCAACGGGTTTTTCCAGAAAATCCACCGCACCGATGCGTGTCGCCTCAACGGCGGTTTCTATGGTGCCGTGACCGGACATCATGATTACCGGCATGGTCAATAAGCCGTGCGTCACCCATTCCTTGAGCAGGGTGACCCCATCGGTATCCGGCATCCAGATGTCCAGCAGCACCAGATCCGGAGCTTGCTGATTGCGGAAATCGCGCGCCTGCGCGGCATTTTCTGCCAAGTGCACGTGATAGCCTTCGTCAAACAGGATCTCCGAGAGCAACTCACGTATCCCGATCTCGTCGTCCACCACCAGAATTTCTTTTGCTGTCATCATGCGGCCTCATTCAGTAAGGGCAGGGCGACATTCACTCGTGTGCCGCCCGCTGCCATGTTTTCGATGGTGATGTTGCCACCGTGTTCTTCCACAATTTTTTTCACGATAGCCAGACCCAGCCCGGTGCCTTTGGACTTGGTCGTCATGTACGGCTCAAAAGCGCGCGCCAGCAGGTGTTCGGGGAAGCCGCTGCCATTATCTTGCACACATAGCTTCAATGTGGCGCCCTCATCTGCCGTACTCAGAATAATTTCCGGCCTGGGCGCGCCTTGCAACTCATCCTGCGCGTTCTGCAACAGGTTGTGGATCACCTGACGCAAGCGCGTCGCATCTCCTCGCACACATTGCTTTGTCGCATCAAGGCGCAAGGTAATCGGGATGTTGTTTGCCTCGTACAAGCCGAGCACTTCGCGCAACAGCTGATGCATGTCCAGCACCGTCAGCTTGGGTGCCGGCGCGCGCGCATAATCAGAAAATTCCATCACCATGTTTTTCATCGCCGCCACCTGGCTCACGATGGTCTGCGTGGCGCGCTGCAACAGCAGCGCATCACCCTCGTCCAGCTTTACGCTCAACTTGTGCTGCAGGCGCTCCGCAGAAAGCTGGATGGGCGTAAGCGGGTTCTTGATTTCATGCGCCAGGCGGCGCGCCACCTCGCCCCATGCGGCCTGGCGTTCCGCTTGCAGCAAATAGCTAATGTCGTCGAACACCACCACATAACCGTTTTCTGTTGCCGTCGCCAGCCGCGTGCCGCGCATCAGCAAAATCTGGTTGCCATTCTTGCTGAGCCGTTCGATCTGGCGCTGCCATTCACTGCCGGAAGCCTCGTTGAATGCCTGCATTACCGCGGCGGTGAAAGGCCGCAACAAGGGATACTGCATGCCGATTTCCGGCAACGGCGTGCCCTGCATATCCAGCAGTGACGCCCCAAGAATCTGCGTTGCGCTGCTGTTGACGGAACGCAGCCTGAATTGCTCGTCCACCACCAGCACGCCCGAGGACAGATGTGCCAGCACACTTTCCAGATAAGCCTTGGCATTCTCCACCTGAAGCTGCTGCTGCTCGCTCATGGTTTTCGCATCGGCCAGTTGCAGTGTCATCTGGTTGAACAGCCCGGTCAATGCGCCCAGCTCGTCGCTGCTCTTGACCGGGTGCTGCAGCGAGAAGTCGCCCTGCGCCACTGCACGCGTGCCTTCGGCCAGCGCGGCGAGCGGTGCGCTCAGCCGTTCGCTGATGAAAAAGGCGGCCGACACCGCGCTCAGCAGCACTATCAGCAGCGACAGAGTGAGCGTGATGCCGTATAACCGCTTCAACCCGAGGCGGGATAACGACAGTTGCTGGTAATCGCGGTAAACCGACTGCACCATTTCCGCATCGCCGGAAAGTTGTTTCGGCACCGGCTGCACAAATTGCAGGATGCGCATTTCCTGCGCCGGGCGCGCCGGATTGACCGGCACCAGCACGCGCAACGCCAGACTGTTGTCGGGCAAGGTGTCAAGGATGCTGTATAAGCCCTGTTTGCGCGCCTCGCGCAGCATCATGGCGTCCGGCATGTCGGGCGACAGCTTGTGGCTGGCGCTGGCAAACGTCAGCAGTTTGCCGTTGTTGCTGAACAACGCCACTTCCTGCGCCGTGCCCTCGGCCACCAGGCGGGCCAGCGTTGCGGCGTGCCGCTCCGGCGCCTGCTCCGCCAGCAGCAGCGCGATGAACTGCCCCTTCTTGCCCAGCTCGTTGAGTCCGTTTTCCAGTGAGCTGCGGCCCAGATTCAAGCCGCCCTCCAGCGCCTTCTCCACCCTGACATCGAACCATGACTCGATGCTCTTGCCAAGAAACTGCACCGACACACCATACACCAGCAGGCCCGGCAGGATTGCAATCAGGGTAAACACCAGTGCCAGGCGCAGAGTGAGTTTCGCGCCAAACACCTGCGCCTTGATTTTGCCGCGCAGTTGCCAAAGCTGATAGCCCACCAGTACGGCAAGGCACAGTGCCAGCAGTCCGGCAAGCGCCAGCAGCCCGTAGTAATTGCGCGAGAACAGGTCGGTGTTGGCGCTGGCGCTCGACAACAGGTAAAGCAGCAGGCTGCCGATCAGGATGCTGATGAATATCAAATACTTCACGGCCTGTTCATCCTTAGTGCGCTGCCGCATCGGGGCGCACGATCCAGCGATACCAGTCGGAATCCAGGTTCCAATCGTTATTGGTCAGGGCGCTGACCTGCAACGGTTTGGGCAATTGCGTCACGTCCAGATGCATGCGGACCGATGCAATATGGTTGACATCCTTCTTCTTGAGCTGATCTTCCTGAATGGACGCAGACTGGTGTTTAATGGAATTCAAGGCTTCATCGATGCTGGCAAAATTCTGGAACAGGGAGCCACGCGTAATACGGTATTGGCGCGTCAAGCTGTTGTAAGACAGCTTGATGGTCTGTTCACTTTTCGCAACCACCTCATCCATCCAGTACCAGCGGGGGCGGGTCAGGGTGAACTCGTTGATGAAATACAGCGGTACCCCTTGCGTCAGCGCCTGCTCGACCACGAAATTGAAACTGATATCAAAGTCGGCGGAAAGCTGATAACTGCCGTCGGAAAAATGCGCCTCCGCCTTGCGCATTGCAATACCTTCGGCGCATGCCACAGAGATGCCCATCCACATTACCGCCAATACGGCCATGGGGCGCAGTACCCGCAAGAGGTACAACAAAGTTAGGCAATCTGCTATCGAGCAAGCTCGATGCAGAATTGACACCGCCAGTGGGCGCCCCGCTGCCACCCCCCGTAAAGGGGCGCACAAGGCAGGCAAATCCGTTCCCAGCCGAAGACTGGACGGAATTTGCACCGCCGCCATAACCAGCGACTTGGTTGGCGTTTTTTGCCAGCCTAGTCGATTGGCTAGTAGTTTCATCAGACGCTCGCCCTTCGGGCGGTCTTGGCGCAGGCAGCGACCCTTCCGCAGCCAGTTACGCATGTTTGTGCAGCAGCGCATAAAAGAAGCCGTCGTGCTGGTCATCGGGCAAAAATTGGCCTTCATTCAGGTTAGGCGCGGGCAGCGGCACAGACCGGGCGTCATCATGCTGTTGCAGGAATTCACTGATGACTTGTCGGTTCTCCCGCGCAAAAATGGAACAGGTTGCATAAAGCAATTTACCATCACTTGCCAGCAGCCGCCACAATGCGGCAAGAATTTGCGCCTGCTGTTGCGCGAACCCATCCATGTCTTCGGGGCGGCGCAGCCATTTAATGTCGGGATGGCGGCGCACCACGCCTGAGGCGGAGCAGGGCACATCGGCGAGAATGCGCTGAAACGGCTGGCCGTCCCACCAGTCAGCGGGCTGCGCCGCATCGCCAACCTGTAACCGCGCGTGCAACTGCAGGCGCTGCATGTTCTCGCGCAGCTGTTCCAGACGTTGCGCATCCTTGTCCAGCGCCAGCAAGTCGAGTTGCGCCAGTTCCAGCAGGTGTGCGCTCTTGCCGCCGGGCGCCGCGCAGGCGTCCAGCACACGCATGCCGTCATGCACATCCAGCAGGTGCGCTGCATATTGCGCTCCGGCATCCTGCACCGAAACCAGACCATCGAAGAAGCCCGGCAGCTTGTCCACCGCCATGGGATGCTGCAATAACACGGCATCCGGCCCGATCACGCTGGCCCGGATGTCGTGCTGCGCAAGCAGCGCCAGATAATCGGCAGGCGTTGTGCGGCGGCGATTCACGCGCAGCGTCATCGGCGGATGCTGGTTGCCGGCCAACAGGATAGCTTCCGCCCGCTCGCCATATTGTGCCCTGACTGCGCCTATCCACCATCGCGGATAGGAATAGCGGCCTTCTTCGCTGCCGGCGGCAACGGCGAGCAGTGCATCCCGGTTGCGCAGGAAATTGCGCAGCACCGCATTCACCAGCCCGCTTGCCGCCGCATTGCGCTTGCGCGCAGCGCGCACGGCATGATCCACCACCGCATGGGGCGCGGCTTTGCTGTATTGCAGTTGATACAACGCAACCAGCAGCAGGCAGCGCAATTGCAAGTCCTGCACCGGCTTGTGCAGCAGTTGTTCCAGCACACGCGTCAACTGGCCGTAGAAACGCAACGTGCCATAGCTCAAATCCTGCAATGCCGCGCGCTGTTGCGGCATCAGCCCCGGTGTAGCCTGCAGAAATGCGCTCAATGCCAGGTTCAGATTGCGCCCGTCCAGGGTTTGGCAGACCACTTGACTGGCACCTTGTTGTACCGCGTCCATATCAGGCGAGAGAAGTGCAGCGGTCGCCGGGGCGCACCGCGAATCCCTGCACGAACTGCGCCGCGGGCAACGCCTTGGCATTGGGGCGCTGCAACACCTCCAGGCATAAAGCACCCCGGCCGCATGCCACGACGATGCCGTCTTTTCCCACGGACAACACCGTTCCCGCAACGCCGCTCAGATCGTCGCGCACGCTGGCCTGCCAGATCTTGATCGGCGTTGCATTGAGGGTGGTGCAGGCCACGGGAAAAGGGTTGTAGGCGCGCACCGCGCGTGCGCTGTGGGTGGCATCATCCGTCCAATCGATTTGCGCTTCGGCCTTGGTCAGCTTGGCGGCATAGGTTGCCTGCGCGTCATCTTGCGGCACACGCGTCAGCTGCCCCTGCTCCAGTAAACGCAGCGTCTCGACGATAGCTTCGGCGCCCAGCGCCGCCAGTTTGTCGTGTAACGTTTGCGCAGTATCACGCGCGCCGATCGGGCAGGTTTTTTTCAGCAGCATGTCGCCGGTATCCAAGCCGGCGTCCATCTGCATGATGGTGATGCCGGTTTCGTCGTCACCCGCCAGAATGGCACGCTGGATGGGCGCCGCGCCGCGCCAGCGCGGCAGCAGCGAAGCGTGGATGTTCAGGCAGCCGTGGCGCGGCAGTTGCAGCACCGCGGGCGGCAGGATCAGCCCGTATGCCGCGACTATCATCACATCCGCCGCATACTCGGCGAGTTGGCGCTGGACGTTGGCGTCTTTCAGTGAGTGCGGTTGCAACACGGACAGGCCGTGTTGCAAAGCCAATTGTTTGACCGGACTGGGGGTGAGCTGCATTCCGCGCCCGGCGGGGCGATCGGGCTGGGTTAGCACTGCGATCACGGCAAAATGCTGCGCCAGCAATGCTTCCAGTGCGGCAGCGGCAAAATGCGGGGTGCCGGCAAAAATGATTCTCATATGTCCGTTACAGTGTTTCGCGGCGATGTTTCCTGATCTTGGCGCGAATCCGCGATTGTTTGAGCAGCGAAAGATATTCGACGAACACCTTGCCCTTGAGGTGATCCATCTCGTGTTGCACACAGGTAGCCAGCAAGCCTTCCGCTTTCAGCGTAAACGGTTTGCCGTGTGCGTCCAGCGCATTCACGGTAACACGTTCGGCGCGACAAACCTTTTCATACACACCGGGAACCGACAAACAACCCTCCTCGCGTTCGATTTCGCCGCTGCTGGCGATGATTTCCGGGTTGATGAACACCATCAGTTGGTCGCGGGTTTCGGAGATGTCTATTACGATAAGCTGCTCATGCACATCCACTTGGGTTGCAGCCAAACCCACTCCGGGTGCGGCATACATGGTTTCCGCCATATTGTTGACGAGTTTGCGGGTGGCAGCAGTTACCGCAGGCACGGGTTTCGCGATGGTATGCAGCCGCTCGTCCGGATACTGCAATATTTTGAGGATTGCCATAAATGCTTGCTAATTTAAGAGACTACATGCAGAATTTAAACCACTGCGCGCCCATGACCGTAAAACTTGTTCGCGCCGTGTTCTCCATTTATTCCGCAGGGGTTGCCATGCAAAAGTTAATTATATCGTTGATTTGCTGTTTGTTGCCTGCCTTTGCCCTTGCCGCTGCGCCTGAGATTCGCGACAACGCCCCGGATCGCCACATTGTGGTGAAAGGCGATACGCTGTGGGATATCTCCGCCACGTTTTTCAAAGACCCATGGAAATGGCCGCAAATCTGGGGCATGAATAAAGACACCATCAAGGATCCGCATTGGATTTACCCTGGCGATGTCATTATATTGGATCGCGCAACCGGCACACTGCGTATCGGAGGGGAGATCAAAGCGGGCTCATCCGACAACGTCGTTAAATTGTCTCCCAGGGTGCGCGCGCAGGACAGCGGGCATGACGCAATCCCCAGCATTCCGGCCGATGCCATCGGCCCCTTCCTCAGCCGACCGCTGATCATCGAAGAAAATGAACTGTCCGGCGCACCGACTCTGGTGGGCACCTATGAGCAGCGCGTCCTTCTGGGCAACGACGATATTGCCTATGTGAAAGGACTGTCCGAGGGCAAGGGATCGCTGTGGCAAGTCTATCGTCCGGGCAAGACGTTTCTTGATCCGGACAGCATGGAAGTGCTGGGCTATGAGGCCATCTACCTTGGTGATGTAAACGTCGAAAGATTTGGTGATCTCAGCACCGTCAGGGTCACCAAGTCGATTCAGGAAATCAACAAGGGTGACCGCCTCGTCCAGGCTACCGGCGAACTCGCCAGCAACTATGTGCCGCATGCTCCGGAAAGCCTGATTACCGCGCGCGTGATCTCGATTTATGGCGGCGTTTCACAGGCGGGCCAGAACGCCATCGTCACCCTCAACAAGGGGCGCCGCGATGGCATGGAAAACGGCCATGTGCTGGCACTGTACCGCAAGGGTGAAGTGGTGAAGGAAAAGGGCGAAGCCCTTGCCCTGCCGGTGGTGCGTTATGGTTTGCTGTTCGTGTTCCGCACTTTTGAAAAGGTGGCCTACGCGCTTGTCATGCAAACCCGCTTGCCAGTTGAGCTGCTGGATAGCGCGCAGACCCCCTGATTTCCATGCCTATGGACGCAGAGCTTGCGTCATGGATTGCCCTGAACCATATACCGGGGTTGGGCAATGAAGGCTTGCGCCGTTTGCTGCAGACCTTCGGTGACCCCGCACATGTCTTCGCCACACCGGCACGCACCCTGAAACAAGTAGTCCAGCCTGCGGTAGCGGAAGCCATCGCTCAGGGCTGGGACGAGACCGCGCTGGTACCCGTTGCCAGCTGGCTGGACGACCCGCAAAACAGCATAGTCACCCTGGCCGACCCTGACTATCCGCAAGCTCTGCTCAATATCCCCGACCCGCCGTTGCTGTTGTATGTTAAAGGCCGGCGCGAGCTGCTCAACCGGCCGGCACTTGCCATCGTCGGCAGCCGCAACGCCACCACACAAGGGCTGAGCAACGCAGAAGCTTTTGCGCAGGCAGCAAGCGCTGCCGGGCTGTGCATCGTCAGCGGCATGGCGCATGGCATCGATGCTGCCGCACATCGCGGCGGGCTGCGCGGGCAAGGTTCCAGCATCGGCGTGGTCGGCACCGGGCTGGACAAAATATACCCCGCCGCCAACCGTGAACTGGCGCATCAACTCGCACTGGAAGGCGCATTGATCTCCGAATTTTCCTTGGGCACCCCGCCACTCGCGGCAAACTTTCCGCGCCGCAACCGGATCATCAGCGGCCTGAGCTTGGGCTGTCTGGTGGTCGAAGCCTCGCTGCAAAGCGGCTCGCTGATCACCGCACGCATGGCGCTGGAACAGGGGCGTGAAGTGTTCGCCATTCCCGGTTCCATTCACGCCCCCCAGTCCAAAGGGTGCCACCATCTGATCAAGCAGGGCGCCAAACTGGTGGAGCGCGCACAGGACATCCTCGAGGAACTGGGGTACTTCGCCACCAGCCCGGCGCTGCAAGTCGCCACGCCGGAAGGCCATTCATTATTCGCACACCTGGGTTTCGATCCGGTTGACATTGACAGCCTGGTCCAGCGTAGCGGCTTGACGATTGAGGCGCTATCCGCCATCCTGTTGCAGATGGAACTGGAAGGCGTCGTCGCCACCTTGCCGGGCGGGCTTTACCAACGCATAGTTTAAAATTCGTTACTTATCGGGGCACCATGTTTGATATTTTGATGTTTTTATTTGAAAGCTATTTTTATGCTGGCAGTTACCCCGATTCCGATAAACTATCCCTCAAGCTAAGCGCCGCCGGGTTTGAGGATGAGGATATTCTCCAGGCGCTGACTTGGTTGTCCGGCTTGAAGCAGCTGTCCCAGGCAGACTATCCGGCCGCCATCAACAACAGCGGAGAGCGTTGCTACGCCGATCTGGAAATCAAGCGCATCAGCCCGGAAGCCCTCCGTTTCCTGACATTCTGGGAACACCACAAAATGATTACTCCGGTGGAGCGGGAAATGATTCTGGATCGCGCCGTTGCGCTCGGCCGCGAAAATTTGCCGCTGGACAAGGTCAAGCTGATCGCGCTGATGGTGTTGTGGAACCAGCATGAGGAGCTGGACCCCATGATAGTCGAAGACCTGCTTACCCCGGCTGATTCCGGCCGCTTACATTAACCCCGGCGACAACCTTATCCATGGCAAGCAATCTATTGATCGTTGAATCTCCGGCCAAGGCCAAGACACTCAAAAAATATCTGGGCAAGGATTTCGAGGTGCTGGCGTCCTACGGCCACGTGCGCGACCTGGTACCCAAATCGGGCGCGGTTGATACGGAAAACGGTTTTGCCATGCAGTATGAAACCATCGCACGCAACAGCAAACATGTAGACGCCATCGCCAAGGCCGCCGCCCAGGCAGACCACATCTATCTGGCGCCCGACCCGGATCGCGAAGGGGAAGCCATTGCCTGGCATATCGCCGAGTTGCTCAAGAACAAGCGCGGCCTGAAGAACAAGAAAATGCAGCGTGTGGTGTTTTATGAGATCACCCAGTCCGCGGTGCGCGAGGCGGTGGCGCATCCGCGCGGGATTTCCATTCCCCTGGTCAACGCGCAACAGGCGCGGCGTGCGCTGGACTATCTGGTGGGATTCAACCTTTCGCCGCTGCTGTGGCGCAAGATCCGCCCCGGCCTTTCCGCCGGCCGCGTACAAAGCCCGGCGCTGCGCCTGATCGTCGAGCGCGAACTGGAAATCGAGAAATTCAAGAGCCAGGAATACTGGACCGTGCATCTTGACAGCCAAAAAAACAGCATCCCCTTCACCGCCAAGCTGTTCCAGTATCAGGGAAAAAAACTGGAGCAACTCAGCATCGGCAGCCAAGCTGCATACGACGAGATTTTCACCAGGCTCAACGATGCCAAGCTGCCGCCCAAGGTGGTGCGCGTCGAGAAAAAGGCCAAGCAGCGCTATGCCGCCGCACCTTTCACCACTTCCACGCTGCAACAGGAGGCGGTGCGCAAACTCGGCATGACCTCCGATCGCACCATGCGCACCGCGCAATCGCTGTATGAAGGTGTGAGCATCGGCGGGCAGACGGTCGGTTTGATTTCCTACATGCGTACCGACTCGGTGTCGCTGGCGAAAGAGGCAGTGGAAGAGATACGCGGCTACATCCGCGACAACTTCGCTGCCGATTATCTGCCCAGCAAGCAGCCGGTCTACAAGAGCAAGACCAAGAATGCACAGGAGTCGCACGAAGCGATCCGCCCCACTTCCATCGCGCGTACTCCTGAGAGCGTGCGCGAATACCTCACCATAGATCAGGCCCGCCTCTACGAGATGATCTGGAAGCGTACACTGGCGTGCCAGATGTCACCTGCGCGCTTCGATACAGTCAGCGTGGACATCCGTTTGAGCAGCGACGACACCTTGTTCCGTGCCTCCGGCCAGACCCTGGTATTTCCCGGCTTCATCGGCGTGTACATGGAAGACGTGGATGATGCCGAGGAAGAGGAAAGCGCCAAGCTGCCGCCACTGGCCGAAGGCGACGTGCTGCCTGTGGACAAACTCTACGGCGAACAACACTTTACCCAACCGCCACCGCGCTTTTCCGAAGCCAGCCTGGTGAAATCGCTGGAAGAATACGGCATCGGCCGCCCATCCACTTACGCCACCATCATTTCCACGCTGCAAGCCCGTGAATACGCGATTCTAGACAAGAAACGCTTCATGCCAACCGATGTCGGCCGTGTGGTCAACAGGTTTCTCACCGAGCATTTTACGCGCTATGTGGACTACGATTTCACCGCGCATCTCGAAGACGAACTGGACGAAGTCTCGGAAGGCAAACGTGATTGGGTCGGTGTCATGGCCGAATTCTGGAAAGGTTTTTCCAGCCTCATCAAAGAGAAGACCAACATCGAGCGCCCGGTAGAATTGCTTGACGAAGCCTGCCCGGAATGCGGCAAACCGCTCGCCAAAAAACTCAGCAAATACGGCAGCTTTATCAGTTGTAGCGACTATCCGGCGTGCAAATATAAACGCAGCCTGAGCGGCGAGGCGCAAGATGATGCCTCTGCCAGAGTAGAACTGGGCGAGCATCCCGAGGCTAAACAACCCGTGCTGCTGCTGCGCGGCCCATACGGCCACTATGTGCAACTTGGCGAAGCGGTAAAAGGCGAAAAAACCAAGCCCAAGCGCATCTCGTGGCCGAAAGAATTGCCACTCGAACAGGCCAGCCTGGGAGATGCGCTGAAGCTGCTCTCGCTGCCGCGCGAACTCGGAGCACACCCCGAAACCGGCAAGAAAGTCATCGTCAATATCGGCCGCTTCGGCCCCTACATCGGGCATGACGGCAAATTCAAGTCCATCCCGCGTAGCGACAGCATTTTTGATATCGGGCTGGAGCGCGCGGTGGAATTGCTGGCGCAAGCCAAAACCGGAAACACCGTACTGCGCGAACTGGGAGCGCACCCCGAAGACCAAAAGCCGGTGGAAGTCTGTAACGGGCGCTATGGGCCGTATGTGCGCCATGGCAAGATCAATGCCACCTTGCCCAAGGATGTTTCACCGGATGAAGTCACGCTGGAGGAGGGCTTGGCGCTGTTGGCTGCGCGTGTGGCAAAAGGCCCGGCAACCAAGAAGCCCCCCAAAAAAATCTCCGCGAAGAAACCGCCTGCCAAAAAACCCGCAGCCAAGAAGACAGTCAAGAAATCCAGCAAGTAACGACATAACCTCTGAGCACTTCTCCCCCTTCAAGGTAGCTGGGTGCCATTAACTGCACTCTCTTGTGCTTTCCGCACAAAATATCGATTATTCTCCTC
>JAGWMH010000289.1 GCA_028871775.1 Betaproteobacteria bacterium | reverse complement strand
CGACGCGCATGATCTTCATCGTGTTGGTATGTCCCGATTTACCCATCGCTTCACCGATGGTCATCACCACCATGTCGCCTTCCTTCACCAAGCCCAGCTCCACGAGTGTTGCTTCAATCTGATGCCATTCTTCCGTCTGCCCCCTTGCCCTGGAATGGAAAGCGATGGGGTGCACGCCGCTGAATAATGTCACCTTGCTCAACGTTTCCGGCAGCGGGGTCAGCGCAAAAATCGGCACGCCGGCATTCACGCGCGACATCCACAGCGGCGTCGAGCCGGACTGGGTCAGGGCAATGATGGCCTTCACCTTGAAATGCGACGCGGCAAACAGCGCGGACATGGCTATCGACTGGTCAATGCGCGCAAATTTCTGCTGCACATTGCGGCGGTCGAACACATGTTCTTCGATTTCCCGCTCTGCCTTGAGGCAGATGCGCGCCATGGCTTCGATGGTTTCCACCGGATAGTCGCCCACCGCCGTTTCTGCCGAGAGCATTACCGCATCCGTGCCGTCCAGCACGGCGTTGGCCACATCCGATACTTCCGCACGGGTCGGGATCGGGTTGTTGATCATCGACTCCATCATTTGCGTGGCGGTGATCACCAGGCGGTTTTTTGCGCGCGCCATCTTGATCATGCGCTTTTGCAGGCCGGGCACTGCCGCGTCGCCGACTTCCACGCTCAAATCGCCGCGCGCCACCATGATGGCATCGGACGCCTCGATGATGTCGCTTAATGCCGGAATTGCCTCGGCGCGCTCGATCTTGGCCATCAGCAGGCTCTTGCCGCCTGCCGCATGCATCAGCTCGCGTGCCAGGCGCATGTCATCGCCATTGCGCGGGAACGACACCGCCAGGTAGTCCGCCTTGATCAGCGCGGCGGTCTTGATGTCTTCCCGGTCCTTGTCGGTCAGCGCGGGTGCGGTCAGGCCGCCGCCTTTGCGGTTGATGCCCTTGTTGTTGGACAGCACGCCGCCGCGCACCACCTTGCAGATGATCTCGTGGCCTTTGACCTCGACGACATCGAATTCCAGCATGCCGTCGTTGAGCAACAGCACCGAGCCCTTGCTGACATCCCTGGGCAAATCCTTGTAATCCAGCCCGACGCGCTCCTGGTTGCCCAGCCCTTCCAGCGCGGCATCGAGAATGAAAGTGTCGCCCTTGTTCAGGACGATCTTGTCATGCTCAAATTTGCGTACGCGGATCTTCGGGCCCTGCAGGTCGGCCAGGATGCCCACGGTGCGCCCTACTCTTGCCATTGCCACACGCACCGTTGCGGCACGCTGCACATGATCCTGCACCGAGCCATGCGAGAAATTCATGCGCACCAGGTCAACTCCGGCGCGGATCATTTCTTCCAGCACTTTCGGGTCGCTGGAAGCGGGCCCCAGCGTTGCAACTATTTTGGTTCTACGCAGCATGAATTGCCATTATCCGCGGCAACCGCAGCTGCAACCGGATTCCTTTTTCATCGCACGTTGCTCCAGAATATCCACTGCCGGCAATTTCTTGCCCTCGAGGAATTCAAGGAAGGCACCGCCGGCGGTGGAGATGTAGGACACCTTGTCGTAGATGCCGTACTTCTGGATTGCGGCGATGGTGTCGCCGCCGCCCGCCAGGGTGAAGGCTTTGGTCTCGGCAATCGCCTTGGCGATGGTCCTGGTGCCTGTGCCGAACTGGTCGAACTCGAACACCCCAACCGGTCCGTTCCATACCACGGTGCCGGCTTTCATGATGATGTCAGTGAGTTCCTGCGCCGACTTGGGGCCGATGTCGAAAATCATGTCATCGTCAGCCACGTCATTGGCATTCTTCAGCACGGCCGGTTCGCCGGCATCGAATTTCTTGCCCACCACCACGTCCACGGCGATGGGAATGGTCGCACCGCGCGCGGACATTTTCTTCATCAGCGCCTGCGCGGTAGGCACCAGATCGTCTTCGCACAGCGACTTGCCGACGTTCCTGCCTGCGGCCTTGAGGAAAGTATTGGCAATGCCGCCGCCGACCACCAGCTGTTCGCATTTTTCGGACAGCGATTCCAGCACGGTCAGTTTGGTGGAGACCTTGGAGCCGCCGACGATGGCCACCAGCGGGCGTGCCGGGTTATGCAGCGCCTTGGCCAACGCATCCAGTTCTTCCATGAGCAGGATGCCGGCCGCAGCCACCGGTGCATATTTTGCCGCGCCGTGGGTCGAGGCCTCGGCGCGGTGCGCGGTGCCGAATGCGTCCATCACGAATACGTCGCACAGCGCAGCATATTTTTTTGCGGTTTCATCCAGATTTTTCTTTTCGCCCTTGTTGAAACGGCAGTTTTCGAGCAACACCAGTTCGCCCGCGGCAACATCGAAACCGCCATTTACCCAGTCTTTGATCAGCCGCACGGGCTTGCCCAGCCTGCTGGCGATGACATCCGCCACCGGCTTGAGCGAGTTTTCTTCGGAATAAAC
>JAGWMH010000023.1 GCA_028871775.1 Betaproteobacteria bacterium | reverse complement strand
TATCCCTTGCGGTATCGCGGATGTCCTGGATATTGATCATGAGTGCTCCGCCCTTTTCAGCTTGTTCTGCGGCCCGAGCGGCTGGAGATCATGGACGAAGTCCGTAATGACCTGGGCAAACTTGGCGCCCTCGGCGGCCGACACCCAGGACATACGGAACCGGTTCGGCTCGACGCCGATGAATTCGAGCAGCTCCATGATCAGTTTCATCTTGCGCCGCGCCAGATAATTGCCCTCGATGTAGTGGCAGTCGCCGATATGGCAGCCCGACACCAGAACACCGTCCGCCCCCTTGTTGAAGGCCGACATGATGTACATCGGCGATATGGCGCCCGTGCACGGGACGGTGATCGGCGTCGCGTTGGGCGGATACTGGATGCGCGAGACACCAGCCAGATCACTGCCCGCCGACGAGCACCACTTGCACAGGAAGGCGACGATCCGGGGTTCGTAAACTTGTTGTTCAGACATCTATTTTCTTTCTTTCACAATGCCAGGCTCGCTTCGATCATTTCGTAGATCTGCAGCTGCGTAATATTCTTGACATCGATGGCGGCGCGCAGGCAGGTAGCCGAGCAGCTGCCACAGCCTTCGCACAGCGCCTCGTTCACCACAGCTTTTCCATCTTCCAGCCGGATCGCAATGAAGGGGCAGGCCTCAACGCACATCCCGCAGCCGGTGCAATGGGAACGGCGCACCTTGGCGATCAGCGGCGAGCGGCTGAGGGTAGTCTGCGACAGCAGCGCGATCACTTTGGAAGCCGCCGCGCCGGCCTGGGCGACAGTCTCCGGGATGTCCTTGGGGGCCTGCGCGGCACCCGCCAGGTAGATGCCGCCGGTAACGCTCTCGACCGGCCGCAGCTTGGGATGTGCCTCAGCCAGAAAGCCATCCTTGTCGCGGCCGATCTTGAGGGTCTTGGCGATATCTGCGGTGCCCTTCGATGGCGTCATGGCCAGCGCCAGCACCACCATGTCAGCATCGATCTCCACGTTCTGCCCGGTCAGGGTGTCGGTGCCGAGTACGCGGATCTTGCCGTTGTGCCGGTAGAGCTTGGAGACGCGGCCGCGCAGATAGAGGGTGTCGTCGTCCTCCATGGTGCGCTGCACGAACTCCTCGTAGCCCTTGCCGCCGGAGCGGATGTCGATGTAAAAAACGTAGGCGCGTCCGTCCGGAACATGCTTCTTGTAGAGGCGTGCGTGCTTGGCGGTGTACATGCAGCAGATCTTGGAGCAATAGGCGCAATGCTTCGCCGGGTCGCGCGATCCTGCGCACTGGATGAAGACCACCTCTTTCGGCTCTTTGTGGTCGGACGGCCGGAGTATATGACCCTTGGTCGCGCCCGAGGCCGAAATCAGCCTCTCGAACTGAAGGCCGTCCAGCACATCCTCGATCTTGCCGCCGCCGAGCTCGCCCAATTTCTCCTGGCCGTAGAGATCGAAACCGGTCGCCACCACGATGGCGCCCACATCCTCGGTCACCGTCTCGGGCCGCATGTCGTAATTGATGGCACCGGCCTCGCAGACATCCTTGCACTTGCCGCAGACGATGGGGTTCAAGCCCAGACATGCGCTCTCGTCGAGCGTGAAGCTGGCCGGAATGGCCTGTGCATAAGGGATATAGATGGCGCGCCGGGCGGTCAGATTGAGTTCATATTCGTTCGGCACCACTACCGGGCAAACCTCGGTGCAGTGGTCGCAGATCTTGCATTTGTCGGGATCCACATAAGTGGGTTTCTTGAGGACCTTGACCTGGAAGTTGCCCACGGATCCGCTGACCTCCTGCACTTCGCTGTAGGTCATCAGCTTGATCTTCGGGTGGCGCTTTATCTCGACCATCTTGGGCGACAGAACGCACTGCGAACAGTCCAGCGTGGGAAAGGTCTCGGAGAGCTGGAGCATGCGGCCGCCGATGGTGGCCTGTTTCTCGACCAGCACCACCTCCACCCCGGCGTTGGCAATGTCGAGTGCGGCCTGGATACCGGCGACGCCGCCGCCTATCACCATTGCCCGCCGCGTGACGTTGACGGCGATGGTGTCCAGGGGCTTGTTGCGGTTAACCCGGCGCACGACGCCGCGCGAAATCTTGATCGCCTTCTCGGTTCCCTTGGCCTTGTCATTGTGAACCCAGCTGCACTGCTCGCGGATATTGGCGATCTCGCAGGTGAAGTTATTGATGCCGGCGCGCTGGGCATTGTCGCGGAAAGTCTTTTCATGCAGATTCGGCGAACAGCAGGTGACAACGACGCTGTCCAGCTTGTTGTCCTTGATCGCCTGGACTACCGACTCCTGTCCCGGCTCCGAGCACATGTAGACGTATTCCTGGGTATAGGCAACGGTATCTTCGCCGGCCATCTCCTTGGCTACTTTCGCCACATCGACGGTGGCGGCGATGTTGGTGCCGCAATGGCAGACAAATACGCCGGTGCGTTTCTTCGTCATGACACTGCTCCGCCGGTCTTCTGGTTCATCATCTGAATGCCGTGCTCATAGCCCTTGTCGAATGCCTTGATGTTGATCTTCAGGAAACGTTCGGGAACCAGGCCGGGCAGAGCCTTCTTCATGGCATCGGCGGTGACCACGTTGGTGACCGCAGTAAAAAAGCCGAGCGCCACGAGATTGGTGAACAGGCGGTTGCCCAGTTCTTCGGCATAGCGGGTCGCCGGCACCCGCATCAATCTGAGATCAGGATGGTCGCTGCGCAGCTTCACCAGTTCCTGCTCGACGATCAGCGTTCCCCCCTTGGGCAGCTCGCTGTAATACTTGTCGTAAGCCTCCTGGGACAGCGCCATGAGAATTCCCGGGTGTGTGATATAGGGATACAGGACACGCTCGTCGGAAACCACGAGCTGCGCGGCACAGGCGCTGCCGCGCGCCTCAGGCCCGAAGGCCTGGGTCATGGTGGCGAACTTGTCGTCGTACAGGGCCAGCGCCTTGCCCGTAATCAGGGCGCAGCGAATGATGCCTTGGCCGCCGAACCCTGAAAACCTGATTTCTTGTGTGCTCATGCGCTCGATTCCTACTTGCGGGTCTTTTTAGGCGCGGCCTTGGTCTTGGCGGTTGCCTTGGGTGCAGCCTTTTTTGCTGCCTTGGCCGGAGCCTTGGGCGCTGCCTTCTTGGCCGGAGCCTTTTTAACGGCGGGCTTGGCCTTGGCTTTCGTCGCAGCCTTCTTCGCTGCTCTCGGTGCGGCAGCCGCCTTTTTTGCCGCAGGCGCAGAGGTTTTTCGTGGTTTTGCGGCTACTGCCTGTTCCTGCGCTTCCGCTGCTGCCATCGCGGCCCGGCGAGCGGCGATCCTCTCCTTCTCGGCTTTTTCCTCGGCCTCACGTTCGGGAATGGTCTTGCCATAAAGCTGATAATCGTCCCCTACCAGCTTGATGCTGCACTTGTCGGAGGCTTCGAGATAAGTAGGCTTGTTCTTTTCGACGAACTTGCCGATGACGATCTTGCCCTGGTAGTCGATGGCCGTCTCGCGGGTGTCGGCACCATGCTTGAGTATCGAGTTGTCCTGGTAGTTCTGCAGCTGGTCGACGCCATCGCCGAGGCGGTTGCGGCGCAGGTAGAGCGTCGGACAGGGCGAGATGATCTCGATGAAAGAGAAGCCCTTGCGCAACAGCGCTTCCTCGATCGACTGGGTGACGTTGCGCGAATGCATCGAGGTCCAGCGTGCGATGTAGGTGGCACCTGCGGCATCGGCCAGGAAAGGCAGGCTGAACGGATATTCGTAATTGCCGTAAGGCGTAGTCGAGGCAGAGGCCCCACCGGGGGTGGTCGGCGTTACCTGGCCGCCGGTCATGCCATAGGTGAAGTTGTTGTTGCAGATGACCACCAGATCCATGTTGCGCCGTGCGGCATGGATCAGATGGTTGCCGCCGATCCCGGCCAGGTCGCCCTCGCCGCTGAACACCACCACCGTCAGTTCCGGGTTGGCCAGCTTGACGCCGGTGGCCACGGGAATGGCCCGGCCATGCGTGGTGTGGATCGAGTCAAAATTGACATAGCCCGCAACACGCCCGGTGCAACCGATGCCCGACACCACGACCAGCTTCTTGGGGTCGATACCGCTGCGCTTGACGGCATCTGCAAAGGAGTTTACCTCGGAGCCGATGCCGCAGCCGGGACACCAGATATGCGGCATCCGGTCCATGCGCAGTGTGTCGGCCATAGGGCTGCCTGCCTTGAATTTTCCGATTTCAGTACTCATTGGATTGCCTTTCTGATGGCGTCCAGGATTACCTGCGGGTCGTGCACCGCGCCACCGCAGTGATTCACGCTGATTACCTTGCGACCGCCTGCACAACGCTCCACTTCCTTGACCATCTGGCCGTAGTTGATCTCGGGCACCACGAATGCCTTCACCTTGGGAGCCAGTTCGCGGATGCGCTTCTCGCAGAACGGCCAGATGGTGATCAGGCGCAGCGAACCGACCTTGATACCTTCCTTGCGCGCATCCTGGATGGCCTTGACGGCGATCCGGGAAGTGATGCCATACGACACCACTACCACATCGGCGCCATCGATCTGATCCTCGTCGAGGCGGATAATCTTGTCGGCATTGCCGTTGATCTTTTCCATCAGGTGGGTTACGACGACCTTGCTCTGCTCGGCAGTCATCGCTGGATAACCCTTCTCGTTGTGAGTCAGGCCGGTAATGTGAAAGTTGTATCCGTCACCCGCACGCACCATCGGGTGTCCGCCCTGGCTGTCAAACTTGTAGGGGCGGCAGTCCTCTTTGGGGCCGTTATAGTTGTTGCGCGGTACCACCTTGATCTGGTCAGCGGGCGGAATGACTACCTTCTCGTGCATGTGGCCGACGGTCTCGTCGGTCAGGATGATAACCGGCACGCGGTAGAATTCCGACAGGTTGAAGGCTTCGACGGTCAGATCAAAACATTCCTGCGGGCTGTCCGGGCACAGGGCGATGATCATGTTGTCGCCATGCGGGCCATAGCGCGCCTGCATCATGTCCTGCTGAGCGGTCAGCGTGGGCAGGCCGGTTGACGGTCCGCCGCGCTGTACGTTGGCGATCACCATCGGAGTTTCGGTCATGCAAGCCAGGCCGAGATTTTCTGTCATCAGGGAAAAGCCGGGGCCGCAGGTCACGGTCATGCATTTCTGCCCACCCCATGCGCCACCGATCAGGGCAGCGATGGAGGCGAGTTCGTCTTCCATCTGGATGAACATCGCCCCGACTTCCGGTGCACGCTCGGCAAAGCGCTCGGCGGTCTCGGTCGAAGGGGTAATGGGATAGCCGGCAAAGAACCGGCAGCCGGCAGCCAAGGCGCCTTCGGCGAGCGCGTGGTCGCCATCCATGAAATGCGGGCCGGAGTCGACCCCTTTGGGATCAGCGGTGACAGTCTTCACTTATTCGTTTCTCCTTTATTGGTGACTTCTTCCATTTTCACGTAGATGGAAAACTCCGGGCAGATCATCTGGCAAAACATGCAATCGTGGCAGGCATCGGGGTTTTTCACATAGGGCGGGTGGTAACCCTTGGCGTTGTATTCGGGAGACATGTCCAGCACCCCTTTGGGGCAAAACTGCACGCAGAAACCGCATCCCTTGCACCAGTCATTGCTGATGTAGACTTTGCCGCGAATCTGTTTGAGGTCGTTGAAATACATGCCTTCCTCCTTAGCCCAGGCCGCGAGCCGCCAAGACTGGCAGCGGGTCGATATGCTGCAGATCGAAACGCAGTGCGGACTCGTCGCAACCGAACGCCAGCGCCATCAACTGGGTGAAGTAGAGCACCGGCATATTGTGGAAGTCCGGGTTGAGGCGCTTTGCGTCATCCTGCCGGAAGTCAAGGTTGAAGGCGCACAGCGGGCAGCTCACCACCACCAGGTCGGCCTGTTCCTCATGCGCCGAGCCCATGATCTTGTCGGTGCGTTCGGCGATGACATCCGGCTTGTCAACCGTCTGGTAGGCGCCGCAGCACTCGGTCTTGTGCGAAAAATCCACGGGTGTGGCGCCGAGGGCGCGAACCAGATTTTCCATGATCATCGGGTTCTCGACATCGTCGAAGGCGACCTCTTTCGGGCGCACCAGCAGACAACCGTAGTAGCAGGCCACGCGCAAGCCCTTGAGCGGTTTTGTCACTCTCTCGGCCAGCTTGTCGAAGCCGACACGGTCGCGCAGGTACTCGAGCAGGTGAAGGACGTCAACGTCGCCCTCGTATTTGGTTGTTTCGAGGGAGAGGAAGTCGTTGATGGTTTCCAGCGCGTCGGCACGCTTCTTCACGTCGATGTTGGCACGCTTGAGCGTGTTGTAACACATCGCGCAGGAAGTCATGAATTCGCTGGCCATGCCTTCTGTTCTGGCCTGAGCTTCCTTGACGCGAATCATGTTGGTGATCGGCGCCACCCGGTTCATGACGTTGTCGGAGTTCAGTGCATGCACCGTGCCGCAGCAATTCCAGCGATCCAGTTCCTCGACCTCCACATCCAGTTTTGCCATCGATGAAACCGTGGAAACATCGAAGTTGGTCGCCTGGTTTTTCAGTGTGCAGCCGGGGTAATAAGCAAGCTTCATCGGTTTGTTCTCATTTTCCATCAGGGGCATCCCATCAGGAGGTCAGTTTGCGCATGGCGCTGATGGTGGCGATCGGCGGCAATACACTGCGCGCCTCGGAAGGCAATTCCATGATATGCAGATGGTCGTTGCGCTCGCCGCCGCCCAGCGCCGCCTTGCGCAGCGCTTCGATGACCTCGGCGATTTTTATGTCCTTCGGGCAACGCGAATTGCAGGTCAGGCAGGAGACACACATCCAGATGGAGCGCGCTGCCAGCAACTGTTCCTTCATGCCCAGCTGGGCCATGCGGATGATCTGGTTGGGCAGCACATCCATGTGGGCCGCCATCGGACAACCGGCAGAACATTTGCCGCACTGGTAGCAGGCCAGCAGCTTCTGGCCGCTAATCTTTTCGATCCTGGAAACAAAGTCGCTTCCGGCACGAGCCGAAGTTATGCGCAAGGTGGTTTCCATTTAATACTTCCCGTCCATGCGGAACTCGGGCATATCCAGCCATAACCCGACGTTCAGCACGCTATCCAGCTGCGCCTGGAGGGCATCGTATTGGGAGCATTCCTCCATGATCATCTTGCCTATCAGTTCGATAATGGCAGGGTCCTGGGTGTGGTCGGCCATATCCTTGAGCAGGTGGATGGCCCGCCGTTCCAACTCCATGGCCATGCGCAATGCCTGGGTGTCGTCGGCGACTGCTATCATGCCGCGATGGGCAATGGCAGCTTCCATCTCGGCAATCACTTTCGACGGGTGGGCATTCGCCGCTTCTTCGGCGACAAGGCGTTGCCACTCCTCCTTGCCGATGATGGCGCCGAACAACCTGTGCATATCATCCATGTGCCCCGGTTCTTCCTGAGCCAGACGCAGGAACATGGCTTTGCCTTTGGGATTCTGGATCATCTCGGCGGCATGGCGGTAGAAGTGCTCCTCACCGTACTCGAAGCTGAGCGCAGTGCGAGCCAGTTCGATCACTCTGTCATCAATATGGGCCATCAGTCTGATTCCGGCGCCTCAGGCGCCGACCCTTTCATCATGCAGCCGGTTTTGCAGCACCGAAGCCCCGGGCAGTGTGTTGGCGCCGCGCAGCAGCTGGCGCTTCTTGACATCCTCGGGCGCATAAGACGGCAACAGGGTCGGGGTCACCAGACTGGTTTGCACGCCGGCATCCGCCAACTCCTTCTCGTAGGCGTCGAGATGAGCCAGGCTGAGCTTGCCGAGCTTGACCGTCTTGGCGTATTCGCCGGCATAGCGGCCTGCCCTGCGCCCGAACACGTTGTAGTCGAGCACCGAATTGCCCATCAGCCGGTTGCGGCCGTGCAGTCCGCCGCTGGCCTCACCTGCCACGTACAGGCCGGGGATGTCGGTCTCGCAACGCGCATTGATTTCGATGCCGCCATTCTGGTAATGCAGCGACGGGTAGATCAGCATCGGCAGCTTGGCGATGTCTATGCCATAGCGGATGAACTGGCGATACATGGCCGGGAAGTGCTTGTCGGTGTAGCCCTCGCCGTGCAGCATGTCGATGAGCGGGGAATCCAGCCACACGCCGACGCGCCCGGAAGGCGTCTGGATGCCGCCGCCGTTCTGCACGCATTCGCGGATGATTGCTGCTGCCTCGACGTCGCGCGGTTCGCGCGGAAAAACGAACAGTTCGCCTTCCTTGTTCAGCGGCTGGCCACCCGCGCCGCGGATCGCCTCGGTGACCAGGAAGCCGGCGATCTGTTCGGGAAACGAAACACCCGTCGGGTGGTACTGGACAGAATCCATGTACATCAGCTTGGCGCCCGCGCGGTAGGCCATCACCAGCCCGTCACCGGTTGCGCCGTAGTGGTTGGTGGTATCGAAGCCGCGGATGTGCAGGCGTCCATAGCCACCGGTGGCGACCACGGTGGACTTGGCCTTGACCGTGAAGAACTCCTCGCTGTCCATGCTGTAGAGAACCGCGCCGGCGCAACGGCCCTTGTTATCCATGATCAACTCAACGGCCGGCATGAACTCCTTTACCTCAATCATGTCGGGGTGGTTGCGCACCTCATCCATCAGGGTGCGCATGATCATTGCGCCGGTGTAGTCGCGGCATGACAGCATGCGCTTGCGCGAGGTGCCACCGCCGTGCATGACCTTCATCGAGCCGTCCGCTTCCTTGTCCCACACCACCCCCAGGTCTTCGAGCCACTTGACCACTCCGGGGCCATCCTCGGTAAGCGCCCTGACCAATTCCGGCTTGTTTTCGAAATGGCCGCCGCCGATGGCATCCAGATAGTGGCGGGTCGGCGAGTCGGTGCGCGACACGGCGGCCTGCATGCCGCCCTGTGACATCATGCTGTTGGAATCGCCCATGCGCAGCTTGGTGGCGATGATCGAACGCATGCCGTGTTCCTTCATGGCAACCAGCGCGGCATTGCAGCCGGCGCCGCCGCCGCCGATGATTAGCAGGTCGGTCTCGAAATCCGGTTTGTCGAGATTCACCTGCTCGCTGCGCAGCCAGGAGTGGGACTCCAGCAGGTCGGCCACCTCGGCAGTCAACGATTCATCCCGATTGGGGCCGACGCGCACCGTACGGCGGGCACTGGGTTCGAAATCCGGGTGAAAACCTTCCAGCACGGCGCGGCGCTCCTCCGCGTTCATGGGCGGGTAGACGGGGTCCGGCTTGCGGGCCAGTTCCAAACGTCTGGGGCGAGTTTGGGCCACTTTGCGGAGCGACTCCGCCATATACTCTGGATACATCTTGAATCCTCTCTAAGTCCGTGTGCTGGTTATTCCGAATCGCGGGCGTAGTAACGTTTCGACAAAGCCTCGCGGCTCATCGCCATCAATTCGGCATATTCATCATTATAAGCGCCCTCCTCCACGGCCTTGACCCGCACCGCCAGTTCCGGACTGTCCTTGCGCAGATAGCGTCCATACAAACGCTTCGCCATGATACCCATCAGGGGTTGCGTGATCTCGGCGGGGCAACGCAGCATGCACAGCCCGCAGACAACACAGTCGAAGGACAGGTCCATCACCGTCGCAATATCGCCCCGTTTGGCGGCCTGGACGTAATCCATGACCTGCAGCCCCTGCGGACAGGACCGGGTGCAGGTATTGCACGCGACACAGCGGAAAACCGACGGATACATCTGCTCGATGGCGCTGACGTTGGGCTTGAGTTTCTCGATGTCGTAGATCGCCTTCTCGGCCGGAACATAGGGTATCTGGGCAAGCGTCATGCCCTCCTCGACCAGGGTCATGCAGGCAAGGCCGGTGCGTATCTTGTAGTCTCCAAGAAGTCTGTAGATGGTGGCGCAGGCGCCGCAATAACCTTCGCGGCAACCGGCGCCGCGGATGATCTGGTGCCCGGCATATTCGATGGCCCCCATGATGGTCGCCTCGGCCGGCACCTCATAGGCCTTGCCCATGATGGAGATAGTGATCAAGCGTCCCTTCGTTTCGCCGTATTTCTCGTCAGCCTGTGAAGTCGGTGGACTTATCGTTTTTACTGCCGGCATGCTCGCCATAATAAACACCTTAAAATATCTTGTTCCCGCACCGGAATCCTCAGCCGCACAGCGGCTGGAGCCAATATCTTGAGTTAAGTGAGTCAGCCGACTCCGTCGCTCGATTTTTTGCGAACGACGGATTATAAAGAAGTTGGTAATATTGACAAGAGGGTTAAAAGAAAATGTTTAACCCATGCAGTAAAGTCGGTTTTTCCCCGAATAGAAATGCCTGCTGGCGATACGAATCACCGTTAAAAAGAAGTGCAACGGGCACAGGTAGTTAGGCGTGGTTGCCGTGAAGTGATGGAGGTATTCCTGAAGCTCGAAGAGCGTAAGCGGAATGCTTTCTGATGAACCCAATTTGCGCTGCACGTCTCGGCAGACTATGGTATTGAAAGTTCGAGCACATGATCGATTACGGCAAAGCCACCCATGTTTATCGCAAATGATCCATTAACCAGATTGAGGGTGCTGGCACAACCAATTTCTTTAACCGGAACAGCCCCTAAGCATTGTCATTGCTAGGCCCGCAGGGCCGTGGCAATCCAGCCAAGTACACAATAATCCGCCGCCAGAACCTTTAGATTGCCGCGCTTCGCTCGCAATGACAGCGCCAAAATCTCTGGGTTGCCGCTACGCTTGTTCTCCGGCGGTTTCAGCCATACAACCTGCGCCCTCTTATGCGCGCGCGGTGAGCGCTGCGCTGCTCGCTTTCGGTGAGCGGACGCTTCCTGCCCTCGAAGGGATTCTTGCCCGCCTTGAATTCGATCCTGAGCGGGGTGCCTTGCAGCTTGAAAGCTTCGCAGAAAGTGCGCTCCAGGTAGCGGCGGTAGCTGTCCGGAATTTTGTCCAGCGCGCTGCCGTGAATCACGATCAGCGGCGGGTTGCTGCCGCCCTGGTGGGCATAGCGCAGCTTGGGGCGGAACCGGGAGCGCGGGGGCTGCTGCTTTTCCACTGCGGCGATAAGCACGCGCGTGAGCTGCGGCGTGGGCAGCTTGGCCATCGCGGCGGCATATGCCTCGTCCACCGATTTCAGCACGCCGGGTATGCCGTTGCCGTGCAGGGCGGAGATGAAATGCAGCTTGGCGAAGCCGAGGAAATGCAGCTTGCGCTCGATGTCGCGCTTGACTGTGTCGCGCTGGTAATCATCCAGCCCGTCCCACTTGTTCACCGCCAGCACCAGCGCGCGCCCGGCTTCCAGCACGAAGTCGGCGATGTGCGCGTCCTGCTCGGTGATCTGGTCGCGCCCATCCACCACCAGCACCACCACGTTGGCGTCTTCCACAGCCTGCAGGGTCTTGATCACGGAAAATTTTTCGATCGCTTCGTCCACCTTGCCGCGGCGGCGCACTCCGGCGGTGTCGATGATGGTGTACTGGCGGCCGGCCCGCTCGAAATCGATGTAGATGCTGTCGCGCGTGGTGCCGGGCTGGTCGAAGGCTATCACCCGTTCTTCGCCCAGAATGGCGTTCACCAGCGTGGACTTGCCGACGTTCGGGCGACCGACGATGGCGATCTTGGGATGGTCGGATTTTTCTTCTTCGCCTTCCGCCTGCGGCGGAAAATCTTCCAGCGCGAGCTCCACCATCTCGCTCACATTGTCGCCATGCGCCGAAGAAATCGGCAGCGGTTCGCCCAGCCCCAGCTCGAAAAATTCGTTGGTGACGGCGGCGCGCTGCATGCCCTCGGCCTTGTTGACCAGCAGCAGTACCGGGCGCCCGGTCTTGCGCAATTGCTCGGCGATGATCTTGTCCTGCGGCGTGCAGCCCTGGCGGCCATCCACCAGAAACAGCACGATGTCGGCTTCGTCCACCGCCTGCCGCGTCTGCTTGGCCATCTCGTACAGGATGCCTTCCTTGGCCACCGGCTCAAGACCGCCGGTATCCACCACCAGGAATGGCCGCTCGCCGATGCGCCCGCGCCCGTAGTGGCGGTCGCGTGTCAGCCCCGGCTGATCGGCCACCAGGGCGTCGCGGCTGCGCGTGAGGCGGTTGAACAGCGTGGATTTGCCGACGTTGGGTCGGCCGACAAGGACTAGGGTGGGTAACATTTCGGACTTTCAATAATTGAGGACTGAGGTTCGAGGACTGTGGACTGAGTAAAACCACCGTGCTTTGCACTCAGTCCTCAGTGCTCAGTCCTTAGCCCTGATTTCCAGCGAGTACAAGCCGCCATTGCGCGTTTGCACCAGCAGGCCGCCGTCCAGTTCCACCGGTTCGGTCACGATGCCGCTGCCATCGGTCTTGAGGCGCGCCGCCAGGCTTCCGTCATCACGGCTCAAGGCGTGCAGAACGCCTTCGTAATCGCCCACCACCACATGGCTGCCGATCACATAAGGCGCCGAAACATTGCGCCTGGCCAATTGATCGTTCTTCCACAGCGTGCTGCCGCTGATCTTGTCCAGCGCAGACACTGCGCCGTTGGTGTCGGTCACGTAGAGGTATTTGCGCTGCAGTGCCATGCCATTGTCGCTGGACAGCTCGCGGCTCCACAGCAGGTTGCCCTGCGCAAGTTCGAAGCAGGCCACGTTCCCCTGGAAAGCCACCGCGCAAACTTGTTCGTTGTCGATTACCGGCAGGCTGGTGACATCGCTGATGCGCTCCAGTTCGGTGTTGCCGTGCGGCAGCGATACCACCGATTCCCAAATAAGAATGCCGTTGTGCAGGCCGATTGCCGCCAGTTTGCCGCCGGCGAAACCGGCATACACCACACCGCGCCCGATAGTTACGCCGGCATGGCTGCGCACGACCAGCGCCGGGGTGGCGCGCTCATACAGCCACTGGCGCTTGCCATCCGCCACGCTCAGCCCGGCAATGCGGCCGTCGCCAGTGCGTACCACCACGATGCCATCGGCCACTTGCGGTGCACTCAGCACTTCACTGGACATCTTGACCTTCCAGCGCAGCTTGCCGTCCTCTTCAAAGGCCGCCAGATCGCCCTTCCCGCCGCCGACCAGCACCAGGCCGCCGCCCGCCCCCACTCCGCCGGAAATGGCAAAACCGCTCTCGGCACGCCACACCTGCTTGCCGGCCGCACGCTCCAGACGGAACAGTTCACCCTTGGCATTCGCGGCATATACCGCATCGCGCGTCACCGCAGGCAGCAGCGCGTTGCTGCCCGCGCTGCCGACATCCTGATGCCAGCGCACCGCAAAGGCGGCGCTCTCCTTGAATTCGGTCAGTCTGGCCGGCTCCTGGCCGGTTTTGCTGCCGCCGAACCAGCCGGACACGGTGGAACAGCCCGCGAGCAACACCAGCAGCAGCAACCCAGCCGTGCGGCTGAATGTCATTTTTTCCCTCCGGGCGCATCCCCCTTGCCAAGCGAATCCAGCTTCATCTGGAGCAGGTTGTGGTGTGCGCTATTGGCAGCGGTCTTGTCCAATACCTGCTGGTAAGCGGCGCGTGCCGCTTCGACCTTGCCTTGCGCGCTCAGCACATCGCCCTTGAGTTCCGTATACAAGCCATCGAAAGAATCGGGGTGGGGAGTGTCCAGCAGCGACAGCGCCTCGTCATAACTTTTCTCGTCCAGCAGCACATTGGCCAGATTGAGGCGGGCCACATTCTTCAATCCTTCCTCGTCAGCGTGTTTGATCACCCATTGCAGTTGCGTCTTGGCGCGTGCCGGGTCCTTGGTCAGGTTGTTAACCTGCGCCGCCAGCAGCGAGGCACGCGGCGCGTAGGCGGTGGATCCGTAATTA
>JAGWMH010000022.1 GCA_028871775.1 Betaproteobacteria bacterium | reverse complement strand
TAAGGGTTGCGACCAAAACGGATGCTCGCGGTGTTACGCTCCTCGGCATCGTAGTCTCGGACGCAGCCCTGACACGGAGCGGCGTAGCCGTCTGGAGCGGGAAGGGCTGCCTGCGGCTGCTCCCGCAAGCGGCTGCTGCGCAGTAACGTGTCGCAGCCGCTACCTTCGTCGCGCTCCTTGCGGTCATCCCGTTTTGGTCAGCAACGCGGCTCATGGAGAACTTGTTCAGAGGTTCCTTAAGCTGGTAAAAGAAGGAACAACAAATGACACGATCCATGCGAAATCCATACAGATTATTGGCGCTCATCGCAATGCTCGTCACTGCATGCGCAACGACACAGCTTAACGCGCTCTGGAAAGACCCGTCGTACAAGGCACGCCCCTACCGGGTCATGGTCATCGGGGTAGCCAAGAATCCGGTAAACAGGAGAATCTTCGAGGACGAATTTGTCCGGCAGCTCAATGCCCATGGGACGGAAGCCATCGCGAGCTATACCGTTCTTCCCGACAGGCAGGAGGATGACCATGCGGTCATCGCGGCAAAGCTGGCGCAACTGGGAGCCGATACGGTGCTCATCACCAGGATGGTGAGCAAAAAGACCGTGCAGTTCTATGTGCCGGGGACTGCCTATTACCCACCGCCCTATTACGGCACATGGCCGGACTACTACGGCTATGGCTACCAGGCGTTGTACACGCCGGGCTATATGGCCGAGGAAGAATTCGCAGTCATTGAAACCAACCTGTACGAAGCCAGGAATGACAAACTGGTATGGTCTGCCTCGTCCGAAACCGGGCTGAGCGGCTCCGACCAGAGTCGCATCAAGTCATACATCGGTATCATGGTGAAGACTATGGCCGGCCAGGGATTGCTGGGCAGATAAAACCAAATTACCGATTAGGGAAATGCTGAACAATTCCAAGATCGTCATTGCAAAAGCCTTTAGCTGCGAGCGAAGCGTGGCAGGCAGCGAAGCAATCCAGAAAGCCTCAAAGATCACATAGTTGTGGGTCGCCACGTCGCTTCCCGCCACGCTTCGCTCGCGGCTAACGGCTTATTCTCGCGATGACAAACTTATTCAGCGTTTCCTTAACTTCGTCATTTCCGCACTGCGCATGATGTCCAGCGCCACCGCCTCGGCGACCTGGATGCCGTCCACCGCGGCGGAAAGAATCCCACCCGCATAGCCCGCGCCTTCCCCCGCCGGGTAAAGCCCTCTGGTGTTTATACTCTGGGAATCCTCGCCGCGCTTGATGCGCAGCGGCGAAGAGGTGCGCGTCTCCACGCCGGTGAGCACGGCGTCAGCCACCGCAAAGCCCTTGATCTGTTTGTCGAAAGCGGGCAGCGCTTCGCGTATTGCGGCGATGGCGTAATCGGGCAGGGCGCTGGCAAGGTCGCACAGATGCACGCCGGGTGTGTAGGATGGCACCACCGAGCCTAGCGCCTTGGAGGGGCGGCCGGCGAGAAAGTCGCCGACCAGTTGCGCCGGCGCGCAATAATCTTTTCCGCCCAGCTCGAATGCGCGCGCTTCCCATTGCCGCTGGAAGGCGATGCCGGCCAAAGGGCCGCCGGGGTAATCTTCCGGGGTGATGCCCACCACTATCCCGCTGTTGGCATTGCGTTCGTTGCGCGAATACTGGCTCATGCCGTTGGTGACCACGCCGCCTTCTTCGGAGGTTGCCGCCACCACGGTGCCGCCGGGGCACATGCAGAAACTGTAAACCGAGCGGCCATTGCTGCAGTGGTGCACCAGCTTGTAATCCGCCGCGCCAAGCAGCGCGTTGCCCGCATTCTTGCCGAAACGCGCGCGGTCGATCAGCGATTGCGGGTGTTCGATGCGGAAGCCGATGGAAAAGGGCTTGGCCTCCAGGTACACACCGCGCCGGTGCAGCATCTCGAAAGTGTCGCGCGCGCTGTGGCCGACGGCCAGCACCACATGATTGCTGGCAATCTGCTCGCCATTTGCCAGCACCACGCCGCGCACCTGTCCGCCATCTATAATGACATCCGCGACCCTGCTCTGGAAGCGTATCTCGCCACCCAATGCTTCAATCGTGGCGCGCATGGCCTCTACCATGCCTACCAATCTGAACGTGCCGATATGCGGTTTGCTTACGTAGAGGATTTCCTCCGGCGCGCCCGCCTTCACGAATTCGCTGAGTACCTTGCGCCCGTAATGCTTCGGGTCTTTGATCTGGCTGTGCAGCTTGCCGTCGGAGAACGTCCCCGCCCCGCCTTCGCCGAATTGCACATTGGATTCCGGATCGAGCCGGCCCTGCCGCCACAGGCCGAAGGTGTCCTTGGTGCGCTCGCGCACCGCCTTGCCGCGTTCCAGGATGACAGGGCGGAAGCCCATCTGCGCCAGGATCAAACCGGCAAAAATTCCGCACGGCCCGGTGCCGATGATGACCGGGCGTTCAGTCAAATCCTTCGGCGCTTGCGCGACGAAGTGGTAACTGGTGTCCGGTGCAATACTGACATGCTTGTCGCCATGCAGACGCTTGAGCAGCGTGGACTCATTCTTTACCTCGACATCCAGCGTGTAGATAAACAGGATCGCCGACGGTTTGCGCGCATCGAAGCCGCGCCGGAACAGTGTGTAACCGATCAACTCATCCGCCGCAACTCCCAGCCGCTTGAGAATCGCGGCCTTGAGGTCGTCTTCGGAGTGGTCGAGCGGAAGCTTGATTTCGGCGAGTCGCAGCATGGCCGCTATTTTACCTCTACGGCGGCACATACCTTTAGCTATGTCACTGCCTATGGTTTGCGGTTGGATTTGCTGGTAGATTGCGCGGGCAGGTCAAGTTCTTAATCGTGGAGGCTGCGTGCCGCTAATTCGCCCTGATAACAGTACCCCAATACCAGCATTGCTCAAACGCTTTGTCCTGATTTACCTGCCCATCGTGATGGTTCTTTCCATCGTTCTGCTGTCGAGCATTCGATTCGACGAACAAAGGCGGTTGGAAAGAACAGTGGAACGCGAGAGCAGCCGCATCGAGATTGCCAGGGGGCTGGTTGCGCGGGATTTATCGGTGGTCGATACCCATCTGCGTGTCATCGCCAACCTGCCCCTGCTGCGCTGGTATCAGGATAGCGGCAATCCGGCGCAGCGCGAGGAGCTGGCTAAACTATTCCTGGTGCTGGCACGGGAAGCGCGGCTTTATGACCAGGTGCGCTACCTTGACGCCAGCGGGCAGGAAGTGATCAGCATCAATTACAACGACGGCAAGCCCGCCATCGTGCCGCGCGAGCAGTTGCAAAACAAGTCGGGGCGCTATTACTTCAACGACACGATCAAGCTCAAGCAAGGCGAAGTGTTTGTCTCTCCACTGGACCTGAATATTGAACAGGGCAGCCTGGAAATTCCCTACAAACCGATGATCCGTTTCGGCACACCGGTGTTCGATAGTGCGGGGCGCAAGAAGGGCGTGATCGTGCTGAATTATTTTGGCAATGAACTGCTTCAGCACTTTCGCGTGATTATGCAGGGCGGCGACCCGCATAGCAGCATGCTGCTCAATCATGATGGCTACTGGCTGAGCGGCGCCAAACGTGAAGATGAGTGGGGTTTCATGCTGGGCAAGAGCGAGCGCACCTTCGGACACGATTTTCCCGAAGAGTGGCGCGCCATTTCTGCCAGCGAGCGGGGAACATTGCAGACTGCCAAAGGCCTGTTTGTCTATACCACGGTCTATCCGCTGCTGCCGGGGCAGCATTCTTCCACGGGTTCCACCCTGGCGCATGCGCCCAGCCAGCAAGAAATGACGGCGCATGAATATTCCTGGAAGATCGTATCGTTTGTTCCGCATGCCGTTCTGACAGGCGCTGCCTTCTACAACCAGCCAAGCGGCCGAACCCTATTGGGAGCTGTCTACCTGTTGCTTGCGCTGGCCGCATGGACTGTTGCTTCCGTCACCCTGAACCGCGAGCAGGCGCGGGCCGAGCTGGCCAGGAGCAAGGCGTGCTATGATGAATTGACACAGCGCATTCCTGTTGGCGCCTATCTTTTTCGCTTTCATGCCGATGGCTCGATGAACTTTGAGTACGTCAGCCCGGTGTTTTGTCAGATGCTGGACCTTGATGCTGACGCGGTGCTGCGCGATGCCAGCATAGCCTTTGCCGCCGCTCATCCAGACGATCTGAAAAGCCTGATCCGCTCCAATCAGGAAGTGGCGGTGAGCCTGAAACCTTTTCGCTGGGAAGGCCGTTTTATCATCCGTGGCGAAACACGTTGGGTTCACATCGCATCCGATCCCTCTCCGCAGCCTGGGGGTGGCAGTCTGTGGAGCGGTGTGGTCAGCGACATCACCGAGCGCAAGCAACTGGAAGATGAACTGAAGCGCCAGGCGCGCATCGACCTGCTGACCGGCCTCAATAACCGGCGCCATTTCTTCGAGCTGGCGGAACAGGAGCTGGCGCGCGCCAAACGGTATGGCGCGCCGCTCCAGGTGCTGATGCTGGATGTGGATCACTTCAAGTTGGTTAACGATACCTATGGGCACCATATCGGTGACCTGGTGTTGCAGAAGCTGAGCGAAGTCTGTGTCCAAACCTTGCGCGGAATCGACATACTGGGGCGCATCGGCGGCGAGGAATTCGCCATCCTGTTGCCGGAAACCAGAGGCGAGCAAGCGCTGGAGGTGGCGGAGCGGCTGCGACTGTCCATTGCTGGCGCGGCCGTACCGCTCGAACAGGGTGGCTCCGTTCACCTCACGGTTTCGATCGGGGTAGCCAGCGTTGTGGCAATGGATGCCAGGATTGATGACGTGCTCAAGCGCGCCGACATGGCCTTGTATGCGGCTAAAAACGCGGGGCGCAACCGGGTATGCGGCTAAAATAAATGGCCGGTGGTTACGCCACGATTGTACAGTGTGCGGCGGGAGGAGGAGTCCTGCGTTGCGCCGGTAGTTAATCAAAGCAGCTTTTCCATGCAATGAAGAACATATTCAAATTTGCCATAGCCGGTTCATTCTTCCTGTGCCTTGTCCAGTCGTCCCTGGCGTTCGATCCGGTTACCACACTCGCCGGAAGCGCGATTTCCACCGCAATGGACGTGCGGAGCAAGAGCGAGGTCAAGAATGACGTTGAGATCGACATCACGGCCACCAAGCTTCTGCTGGAAAACAAGGGCGACGACCTGAAAGGGGTTTCCTTGCTGGTGTTTGCCCAGCGTGCTGTTCTGGTAGGATTGGTGAAAAGCGAGGAAGCGAAGCGCAAGGCGGCGAAACTGTTGGGCAAGGACAAGCGCATCCGGTCTCTGCAAAACGAAATTATCGTCAGCGCAACCGAGAGCGGCGGCAGCATGGTGTCCAACCTGCTGCTCGAGAAAAAGATCGGCGCAACTTTGACTGTTGCGCAAGGCGTGCACTCGGTGAACATGCGCTGGAAGGCTGTGGGCGGGCGGGTAGTGCTGATGGGTGTTGCCAAATCCCGGGCAGAGGCTGATCTGGCCGTGTCGAAGATCAAAGGGCTTGACGGCGTGAAAAGCGTGAAGTCACGCCTGCGGGTGAGCGATGGGAAGTAGCATGCGCAGGCAGTAATAATGGCGAAAACGCGGCAGGATGGGTGGCAACATCCTCCGGCTATGGTTTACAGGTGGATTTGCTGGTAGATTGCACGCCTCCTTTGTCAATGGTGCTTGATCTGCCCGCATGTTTTATTTAGACCTGTTTTCCGCACTGTCGCGCCACCGGGTGGAATACCTGCTGATCGGCGGGCTTGCGGTTTCGCTGCATGGGGTGGAACGTGCAACGATGGATGTGGACATCACAGTTGCCGCTTCGCCGGAAAATCTTGCTGCATTGCTCGATACCGCCAATGAACTGGGGCTGAGTCCGGTTTTGCCGGTTTCCCTGGCGTCGCTCACCGATATCGAATTGCTGCGCCGCTGGCGCGCCGAGCGCAACCTTGTATCCTTTGCCCTGCGCGCCCCTGAACTGGCGGGGGTGACGGTGGATGTCCTGCCGTTCCCGCCGCTGGATTATGGCGGCATGCGCGGGCGTGCGGTCATGTTTGAAGTTGGCGGCATCAGCATCCCGGTAGTGTCCATACCCGATCTGATCGCGCTCAAACGCGCCGCTGGACGTCCCATAGACCTGTCGGACATCGCTCACCTGGAACGGATTGCATCGCTATGAACGAACCTTTTCCGCCCGGAGACCGCACTTATTACGTCAGCGACGAGCGGTTGCGCGCGTTCCGTGCACTGACGCCGGAACAGAAGCTGCGCTGGGTGGAACAACTGGCATCCTTCCTGAGGTTGGCGCGCGCAAGCCGCAAGACGCAGCCAGCGCAGCAGCAATTACAAAGAACGGCGGAAGCGCCCATTGCGCCCCCGGCAGAGAGCACCCGGCCAAGATGAAACTGTCAGCGCATCCGCTCTGGCTGGTGGGTTTCCGTCCGTTTTTTGGATTGGCGTGTTTATCGGGATTGAGCCTGCCGCTTTTGTGGGCCTTGATCTTTTCGCGCGCCATTCCGGGGCCGGCGACCTCGTTTTCCATGGTCCAGTGGCACGCCCATGAGATGTTCTTCGGCTTCGGCTGGGCCGTCCTCGGCGGCTTCCTGCTGACCGCAACCAAGAACTGGGTCGGGATTCGCGGCTACCATGGTTACTCGCTGATGTTTCTCGCTGCCGCCTGGCTCTTCGAGCGGTTCGGCATGTGGTTTGAGGGCGCATGGCCGCCGCTGCTGTTCCGGATTTCCAACAACGTGTTCCTGGGTACCATCGTTGCAATGCTGTTGTGGACGCTGATCCGGAATCGCAAGGGCGACTCCTACCGCGACAACTACTTTTTTCTCCTGGTACTCCCGGCTTTTCTGATAGCGAAAAACCTGATGCTGAGCCACGATTACTTTCAGGTCGGGTGGAGCATGGCGCTGGGGCTTTTCCGGATGGCCTTTCTGGTGATGCTTGAGCGAACCCTGACCCAGTTCATGAAGGGCGTGTTTCAGGTTTCGATTCTGAGCAACCCGCTGCTGAACAAGGCGATCAAGATGTTCGGGCTGCTTCTGGTGTTCGAAAGCCTGATGCCGCCGCAGGTATCAGGCTGGATCGCCCTGCTGCTTGCGCTGCTGCTGGCAGGCCGCTTCATTTTCTGGAAGCCGCAACTGGCTATGCGGCGGCTCGATATCGGGATCATGTATCTGGGCTACCTCGCCATTGTCGCGCAACTGCTGATCGAATTTTTCAGGCACATCGCTCACTCCGAATGGGTGGGTTCCGTGTCCGTCCATGTCTTCACCTTTGGCGTGATGGGCCTGATCATTCCCGCCATGCTGATCAGAATATCGAAGGGACACACCGGCAGAAAGGTGGTTTTCGACACGCTCGACAAACTGGCTCTGCGTGTGATGATTCTGGCATTTGTGTTCCGCATCATTGCGCCGCAGGTTTATGCGGCAGGCTACACACTCTGGATTTACCTCGCGGCGGCATGCTGGTTTGCCTGTTTTGCGATGCTCGCCTGGCGCTATATTCCCTTGCTAATGCAGCCACGGGTTGATGGCAAGGAGCATTAAAGATATGGCAAAAGCGAAAACGATTTATAGCTGCACCGAATGCGGCGGGCAGGTGCCCAAGTGGCAGGGTCAGTGCCCGCACTGCATGGCGTGGAACACGCTGGTGGAGAGCGTGGCAGAGGTTGCGGCGAGCGGGAAGAATCGCTTCGGCGCGCTGGCGGCAGGCGGGAAAGTGCAGAGGCTGGCCGAGGTGGAGGCGGCGGAAGTGCCGCGCACGCCCACCGGCATCATCGAGTTCGACCGCGTGCTGGGCGGCGGGCTGGTGCAGGGCGCGGTGGTGCTGATCGGCGGCGACCCCGGCATCGGCAAATCCACCCTGTTGTTGCAGACGCTGGCGCATCTCTCCACGCACAAGAATGTGCTGTATGTCAGCGGCGAGGAATCGACGCAGCAGATTGCGCTGCGCGCCAGGCGCCTGATGCTGGACGCGCACGGGATGCATCTGCTGGCGGAAATCCAGCTGGAAAAAATCCAGGCAGCCATCGCGCAGGAAAAGCCGGAAGTGGTGGTGATCGACTCTATCCAGACCGTGTATTCCGAGCAACTGACTTCCGCGCCCGGCTCGGTGTCGCAGGTGCGCGAATGCGCGGCGCAGCTTACCCGCGTCGCCAAGAGCAGCGCGGTCACCATGATTTTTGTCGGCCACGTCACCAAGGAGGGCGCACTGGCCGGGCCGCGCGTGCTGGAACACATGGTGGACACGGTGCTGTATTTCGAGGGCGACACCCATTCCAGTTTCCGCCTGGTGCGCGCATTCAAGAACCGCTTCGGCGCGGTGAACGAGCTCGGCGTATTCGCCATGACCGAGAAAGGCCTGCGCGAAGTGAGCAATCCTTCCGCGCTGTTCCTGTCGCAGCACGGCGCGCAGGTGGCCGGCTCGTGCGTGATGGTGACGCAGGAAGGCACGCGCCCCTTGCTGGTGGAGATCCAGGCGCTGCTCGACGAGGCGCATTCGCCCAGTCCGCGCCGTCTTTCCCTGGGCCTGGAACAGAACCGGCTGGCCATGCTGCTGGCCGTGCTGCACCGCCATGCGGGCATCGCCTGCTTCGACCAGGACGTGTTCATCAACGCCGTGGGCGGGGTGAAGATCACCGAGCCGGGCGCCGACCTCGCCGTGCTGCTCGCCATCGTGTCCTCGCTCAAGAACAAGCCGCTGCCGGAAAAACTGGTGGTATTCGGTGAAGTCGGCCTGGCCGGAGAAGTGCGCCCGGTGCAGCGCGGCCAGGAGCGCCTGCGCGAAGCCGCCAAGCTGGGTTTTACCCAGGCGATCATCCCCAAGGCGAATGCGCCAAAACAGAAGATCGCCGGCATCGAGATCATCGCGGTGGAGCGGGTGGAAGACGCGGTAGCGAAGATGCGTTAACCGGCTCGAGCATGTTTTACAGGAGGGGCATCCATGAAATGGCAGACATTGGCGAAAGGCTGGATATGGGCACTGGCATTGGCTGCCTCAACCGCCTGGGCGGACCAGAAGCTGGTGGGACAATGGGCTTTGAATGGGCAGCCCTATCTGGTTTTGAACAAGGATGGCACGGGCACGCTGGAGCGCGACGCCTTCACCTGGCGGGTGCAGGGCAACACACTGGTCCTGAGTTCAGGCGGAGCAGCCAATATATTGCCCTACCGGATCAACGGCCAGGTGCTCACCCTGCAGCTCGGGATCATTCCGCTCAGCCTGCAGCGCATCAATGGGGAACCGGCAGGCGCTGGCCGCCACAAGGCGGCGGGCGGGCCGGCCGATAAAGCGGCGAACGCATCTGACCCGCTGGCGCAACTGCTGCTTTCCTCCGCATGGTGCACATTCAAATACAACCAGACAACCGGCGCGTCCACCACCACCCGCTACCAGTTTTTCAGCAATGGCACCTACAGCAATTCCGGGCGCGGTGAAACCTACAGCAGCGGGCGCTACGGCACGGTGGCCGGACAGCATGACAGCGGCGGCGGGGGCCGGTGGGCCGTGCGCAACGGGCTGCTTTATGTCTCCAGCCCTCCCGAACAACCCGACATGCAGCCGACCCAGGTCACGGTTACCCGCAATTCCAGCGGCTACCCGATCATCCATGCCGAGGGCGTGGAGTATGCAACGTGCCGGTGAGGCAGATTCCCGGCGGGTCAGGCCTTTGTGTATACTTAGCTAATTACATAAATGGTGAAGACTGCGACGATGGCTATTCCTGATCGCATGCTGCTGGAGCGGAACAAGTTGTTCCGTGATATTGGCCTGGAGAGCGTTGAGCGCCTCCTGAAAGGCTGCCAGGTAACCACCCTGAAAAGCGGCGCGACACTGCTGGATGTCGGCCAGAAGAACACCTCGCTCTATCTGGTGCTGGATGGCGAACTCCGCGTCTATCTGAACGGCCGGGGCCTGCCGGTGCATGCCATACTGGGGCCGGGCGAATGTGTCGGCGAGCTGTCGCTGATCGATGGCGGGAATTCTGCCGCGTTGGTCATTGCGGCGCAGGATACGCGCATGCTGGTGATACCGCATGAACTGGTCTGGTCGATGGTGGATAGTTCAAATGGCATTGCCCGCAACCTGCTGGCCATTCTTGCCGGCCGCATCCGCAACGACAATCTGCTGCAGGTGACGACAACTGAGCCCAGCCTCGAATTCGAGGCGGCCACCAATGTCGATGCACTGACGGGATTGCACAACAAGAACTGGATGAGCGAAGCATTCCAACGCATGGCGCAGCGTTGCGAGCGCAGCGAGATACCGCTGTTTCTGCTGCTGGCGGATATCGACCGCTTCAAGAATTTCAATGATAGCTACGGACATCTTGTGGGCGACAGCATACTGAAGGGGGTGTCGCGAATAATGGCGGCAAACCTGAGGCCACATGATTTGCTGGCGCATCTGGGCGGCGACAGGTTTGCCATATTGCTGCCGGAAAAGTCGCCCGATGGAGCCCTGAAAATGGCCGAGCGCCTGCGCGAGGCGGCTGCGAAGCCGGTATTGCGTTTTGGCAAAAACAGCTCAGCGCAGGCTGGCGGCGCCACCCAGACAATGCAGGAGGAGCATGTCATGATTTCGTTCGGCGTTTCCAGGGTGCAACAGGGCGATACGCTGGATTCGGTGCTGGCAGCCGCCGCGGGCGCGCTCCAGCAGGCCAAGACGGATGGGAGCAACCGGGTGAAGATGGCGGCGGAGAGGGCACGCTGATATTCCCTGTCACTGGTGGCGCCTGCGCACCACCGCTTTGCGCAATTCTTCCAGCAGCGACATGCCGACCCCGAATGGCACGATGAACAGCCACACGTTGACAGCGAGCGGTGCGGTGCCAAACAGCATGTTGCCCCACGGCGTGTAGTCGATCAGCAACAGCAGCAACAGCTCGAAAGCAATCCCGTACCCGATCAGGCGATTGCGGCGATGGCCGCGGCTGAAAATGGACATGGCGGGATGGCGGCACAGGAACACGTTGGCTACCTGCATGGCGATGATCGCCGACAGGCATGCGGTGGTGGCTTGCAGATACAGGTTATCGTGTTGGCCCAGCACCTTCCCGAACTGCCAGGCTCCGCCGTGCAGCACGAAGAAGAATGCCGCCATGCCCGCGATCGCTTCCAGCGGCCCGAGGAACAGGTAGGCGCGCAGCAGCAATCCCCAGTTGAGCAGCCGTTCGCTGCGCGGCCGCGGCGGCCGGCGCATGGTGTCGGGATCGGGTTTTTCCGCGCCGAGGGCGAGGGCGGGCAGCATGTCGGTGCCGAGATCTACCGCGAGTATCTGGATGATGGTGAGCGGCAGCGGAATCTTGACCAGCACGAAGGCGAGATACGGCACCAGTTCGGGGACGTTGGAAGTCAGGATGTAAGTGAGGAATTTGCGCAGGTTGGCATACACGGCGCGCCCTTCCTCGATGGCCGCGACGATGGTGGCGAAGTTGTCGTCGAGCAGGATGATGTCGGACGATTCCTTGGCGACGTCGGTGCCGGCGATGCCCATGGCGATGCCGATGTCGGCGCACTTCAGCGCCGGCGCGTCGTTCACCCCGTCGCCGGTCACCGCGACGATCTCGCCCTTGCGCTGCAAGGCCTGCACGATGCGCATCTTCTGCTCGGCGCTGGTGCGCGCAAACAGCAATCCGGGCTCGTCGAGCAGCAATTGCAGATCGGTATCCGACATGTGGCGCAGCTTGTCGCCGGTCACCGCCAGCGGGTTTTGCGCCAGGCCGATTTCGCGCGCCAGTGCGCTGGCGGTTTGCGGATGATCGCCGGTGATCATGATCACGCGGATGCCGGCGGCATGGCAGGTGCGGATTGCCTCGGGAACTGCCGGGCGCGGCGGATCGACCAGCCCGACCAGCCCGGCGAAGATCAGCTCGGTCTCGTTCGAGTCAATCCCGCGCAGCGGTTCGATTGCTCCCTCGCCCGCTTGCGGGCTTAGTCGGGTGGCTAGTTGTTTCATCAGAGGGTTGGGGAGAGGGGGGGCGGTATGCGACGGTAGCGTGCGATAGGCGAGGGCAATCACCCGCAGCCCTTGTTCCGTCATCTGCTCGTGCGCGCTCAGCAGGCTGGTTCGGCTGGCTTCATCCAGCGGCCGGCGCTTGCCCTGCAGCAGCATTTCGCTGCATAGCGGCAGCACACTTTCCGGCGCGCCTTTGCAATACAGCATGTGCCCCTCCGGGGTATCGCAAATCACCGACATGCGCTTGCGCTCGGTGTCGAAGGGGATTTCATCAATGCGCGGAAATATCGCGCCACCTGACGGCGCGCCTTGCAGCAGCGCCACTTCCATCGGGTCGCCCAGCCACACCGCCTGGCCATCCTGTTCGACGCGGTGCAGGTCATGACAGTGGCGCATGATGGCGAACAGCGGCTCGGCTGCGGCCAGTTCGCCGGGAGATCGCAGCGCACCGGAATAAAACAGTTGCCGGATGCCCATGCGGTTTTGCGTCAGCGTGCCGGTCTTGTCGCTGCAAATCACGCTGGCCGAGCCCAGCGTCTCGACGGCGGGCAGATGCCGCACCAGGGCGTTCTTCTTTGCCATGCGCTGGGTTGCCATGGCGAGCGACAGGGTGACGGTGGGCAGCAATCCTTCCGGCACATTGGCGACGATGATGCCGATGGCGAATACCAGGTTTTCCCAGAACGATAATCCCACCGACTGGCCGATCAGGAAGAACACCACGCCGAGCAGGGTGGAGAACAGCGCCACTAGCCGCGACAGGCGCGCGATCTCCTTCTGCAGCGGCGACAGCGGCTCGCGCGCGGCCTGCGTCAGGCGCGCGATGTTGCCGAACTCGGTGTGCATGCCGGTGGCGTACACCATGGCCTTCGCTTCGCCCGAGATCAGCGAGGTTCCGGCATGCAGGATGTCGCGCCGCAACGTGGCCTGCTCCTCGGTCTCGGCGGCCGTGTTGCGCGCCATCGGCTTAGATTCGCCGGTGAGGTTGGCGGTGTTGACGCGCACACCGAATGCCTCGATCAGGCGGCAGTCGGCGGGCACGTCGTCGCCCGCCGCGAGCATCACCACATCGCCCGGCACCAGTTCCGCCACCGGCAACTGCACCGCGCGGCCGTCGCGCAATGCCGTGGTGTGGCGCGGCAGCAGATCGCGCAATGCGGCCAGCGCTTTTTCCGCGCGATATTCCTGCCAGAACGAGAACACTCCGTTGACCAGGATCACGCCGAGCACGGCATAGCCCAGCATCGCCATGCCCTGTCCCGGGTCTTTCCACTCGGCGATGAAGGCCAGGCCCGCCGCCAGCCACAGGATCAGTGCGAAGAAGTGGGTGAACTCCTTGAGCAGCCTGGAGAAGAACGACTGTTCAGAGATTTTTTCAAGCTGGTTGGCGCCGTACTTTGTCCGCCGCTGCACGGCCTCGGCCTGCGCCAGGCCCTGTGCACTGCTGTGCAGGTGCGCATAGAGTTCTTCAATGGGATGGCGGTGCGGGTTCATGCTGCCCAGTGTGAAATATATTTCTCCAGCAACAGGTACACACCCAGCCCCACCATGACGAGGCCGCTGACCAGCTTGAGCCAGCGCCCTTCTTTTTCCTGAAGCCGGCGCTGGCTGAGCGTAATGACGCCGATGGCCAGAACGATCACGTCGTCGAGCATGTAGGCCAGATCATAGAGCAACAGGTAGCCGTAATAGCTCAGGCGATCCAGCTGCTTCAGCGTCAGAATCCGCGTAAACAGCGCCGGGAAACCCGAGGTGCACATGAATTCGATGATCTGCACCA
>JAGWMH010000288.1 GCA_028871775.1 Betaproteobacteria bacterium | reverse complement strand
TCACGACACCAAGGGTCTGGACATCAAGATCATGGAGCCGGCTGCTGCCTGCCGCGCCTCGCTGGAGCGTATCCGTCAGGGCAAGGACACGATTTCCGTCACCGGCAACGTGCTGCGCGACTACCTCACCGACCTGTTCCCTATCCTCGAGCTGAACACCAGCGCCAAGATGCTGTCGATCGTGCCGCTGATGAACGGCGGAGGCCTGTTCGAGACCGGCGCGGGCGGCTCGGCGCCCAAGCATGTCCAGCAGTTCCAGGAAGAGGGCTACCTGCGCTGGGATTCGCTAGGTGAATTCCTGGCGCTTGCCGTCTCACTGGAACATCTGGCGCAAACCTTCAAGAACGCGAAGGCGCAGGTTCTGGCGGATACGCTCGATCAGGCAAACGGCAAGATACTGGACAACGACAAGTCACCTGCCCGCAAGGTTGGCGAACTGGATAACCGCGGCAGCCATTTCTATCTCGCTTTGTACTGGGCGCAGGCCTTGGCAGCACAAACCAAGGACAAGGAGTTGCAGGCGAAATTTGCGCCGCTGGCGAAGACACTGACGGAAAACGAGGCAAAGATCAATGCCGAATTGATTGGCGCCCAAGGCAAGCCGGTGGACATGGGCGGCTACTACCATCCGGATTTTGCAAAGACGTCAAAGGCCATGCGCCCCAGCGCAACCTTCAATGTGGCATTGGCTGCTCTGGGCTAAAGTGGAAGCAAAGAATGTGAAACGTGAAAGGCAAAAGCGGTACCGCCTTAACTTTTCACTGTTTCGTTCGACAATAATTTTAGGAAACCCCTATGAACTTGCATGAATATCAGGCCAAACAGGTGCTGCGCGAATACGGCATTGCCACGCCGCGCGGCGCGGCGATAGACAACGCTTCCCAAGCGGACGGCGCGATGGCGGAACTGGGCGGCAATGCATGGGTGGTCAAGGCGCAGATACACGCCGGCGGTCGCGGCAAGGCCGGCGGGGTGAAGCTGGTAAGGTCGCGCGAAGCATTCAAGGATGCAGTGAATGCGCTGCTCGGCAAACAACTGGTGACCTACCAGAATGCGCCCGACGGCCAGATGGTATCGCGCCTGCTGATCGAAGAGACGCTGCCGATCGCGCGCGAACTTTATCTCAGCCTGACGGTGGACCGTGAGACCGAGCGCGTGGCGCTGGTCGCTTCGAGCGCGGGCGGCATGGAGATCGAGGAAGTCGCGATGGCTACCCCGGAAAAAATCCTCAAGGAATTCTGCGATCCGCTGCTCGGCCTGCAGGACTTCCAGTGCCGCGCCCTGGCTTTTGGGTTGGGCCTGGAAGGCGCGCAGATCGGCGAGTTCGGCAAACTGGCCAAGAGCATGTACCGGCTGTTCATCGACAACGACCTGGCCATGGTCGAGATCAATCCGCTGATCGTGACTTCGGCGGGCAACCTGGTGGCGCTCGACTGCAAGATCGGCGTGGACGACAACGCGCTGTTCCGCCACAAGAAGCTGGCCGCGATGAGCGATACCAGCCAGATCGACCCGAAAGAAGTCGCCGCAAAAGAGTGCGACATCAGCTACATCGCGCTTTCCGGCAACATCGGCTGCATGGTCAACGGCGCCGGCCTGGCGATGGCGACCATGGACCTGGTCAAGCTGCACGGCGGCCAGCCCGCCAATTTCCTCGACGTCGGCGGTGGCGCCACGGCAGAGGTGGTGGCCAAGGCGTTCAAGATCATCCTCTCCGATGCCAACGTCAAGGCGGTGCTGGTCAACATTTTCGGCGGCATCATGCGCTGCGACATCATCGCTGCCGGCATCATCGCCGCGGTAAAGGAAGTGGGCGTGAAAGTGCCGGTGATCGTGCGGCTGGAAGGCACCAACGTCGAGCTGGGGCAGAAGATGCTCGCAGAGAGCGGCGTCGGCGTGATCTCCGCCAGCGACCTGACCGATGCGGCCAAGCGGGCGGTGGCTGCTGTGAACCAATCCGGGAAATAAAAATGAGCATTCTCGTAAACAAAAATACCAAAGTCCTGTGCCAAGGTTTCACCGGCAAGCAGGGTACCTTCCACTCCGAACAGGCGATCGCCTACGGCACCAAGATGGCCGGCGGCGTGACGCCGGGCAAGGGCGGGCAGACCCACCTCGGCCTGCCGGTCTTCGACACCATGCGCGACGCGGTGCGCGACACCGGCGCAACCGCCACGATGATCTACGTG
This sequence comes from Betaproteobacteria bacterium, assembly GCA_028871775.1. Lineage (GTDB taxonomy): Bacteria > Pseudomonadota > Gammaproteobacteria > Burkholderiales > Gallionellaceae > CAITJF01. Next base: position 286 of record JAGWMH010000288.1, on the reverse strand, counting down.
CCGCCCGGCTTCGCGGCCGACGGCATCATGGAGGCGGCGGACGCGGGCGTGAAGGTGATCGTCTGCATCACCGAAGGCATCCCGGTGCTGGACATGCTCAACGTCAAGGCCGCGCTCAAGGCCAACGACGCCATCCTGATCGGCCCGAACTGCCCCGGCATCATCACGCCGGATGAATGCAAGATCGGCATCATGCCCGGCTTCATCCACAAGAAGGGCAAGGTCGGCGTGGTGTCGCGCTCCGGCACGCTCACCTACGAAGCGGTGTTCCAGACCACCAGGCTCG
>JAGWMH010000021.1 GCA_028871775.1 Betaproteobacteria bacterium | reverse complement strand
GGGTCGAATGAAAATCCGGGTGCAGGTCATGCGCAATGGCCGCCGGTTTTTCTCCCAGCCAGTCCAGCAGTGCGCGGGCCGTATCCACATGGGCGTTACAGGCATCCGGGCTGTCGAGGTCGCCGACACTCCTGCTGACAAATGCTTCCTGCCCGGACGCAATGCACAGAGTGTTCTTGAACCATGCGCCCATCGCCAGCACCGGTTTGATTGCGCGGGGCAGGCGGATGACGTGTTCGACGCAGTCGGGGTGGATCATGCGTTGGACTGGTGGTGCGCGATCAGCTTGTCGATGAACTGGCGCAGGAAGTGATCCGGTTGCGCGCTGTGGAAACGGTCGAACTCCAGCCCGCGGCTGTAAGCGATGACCGTTGGAAAGCCGCGTACTTTGTGCTTTCCGGCGATGCGCATGTTCTCGTCTGCATCCACCCTGGCCAGCATGAATTTGCCGCCGTATTCTTTCGCCAGCTTTTCCAAACGCGGCCCGAGCACATTGCACGGCGCGCACCACTCTGCGCCGATGTCGAGCAGGATGGGAGTGTCCTGCGAACGAATGGCCACGCGCTCGTCGAAATTGGCTTCCTCTACGTCGTAAGAAAATGGATGGGTGTCATGCGTGTGCATGGCGCATCAAGTCCTTTTTGTGATCGTTGTGCGTTGGGCATCCAGCCAGGCCACCCAGTCATTCATACCCTCGCCGCTGGTGGCCGAGAGTCGGATGATGCGGATGTCGGGGTTGACGCGGCGTGCATGGCTCTCGGCGAGTTCAATATCGAAAGACAGGTGCGGCAGCAGGTCGCACTTGTTCAGCAGCAGGAGCTGCGCGGCGCGGAACATGTCGGGATACTTGAGCGGCTTGTCCTCGCCTTCCGTCACCGACAGCACCACGACCTTGGCCGCCTCGCCCAGATCGAACGCTGCGGGACACACCAGGTTGCCGACATTCTCGATGAACAGCACGCCGCCGTCGAGTGGCGGCAGGTCGTCCAGCGCATGGCCGACCATCTCCGCATCGAGATGGCATCCCTTGCCGGTGTTGATCTGGGTGGCATGCACTCCGGTGGCGCGGATGCGCTCCGCATCGTTGTCCGTCTGCTGGTCGCCCTCGATGACGGCCATCGCCACCCGTCCCTTGAGCGATTCGATGGTGCGCACCAGCAGCGTGGTCTTGCCGGAGCCGGGGCTGGAAACCAGATTGAGCGCCAGGATGTTGTGCCCGGCGAAGAAGGCGCGATTGTCCGCAGCCAGCGCGTCATTCTTGGCGAGGATGTTGCGCTCGACTTGCACCCGGCGTATCGCTGCCGCAGCGGGCGCAGGGTCGTGATGGTGGTGCGGGCGGAACAGCAAACGCCCGGCGGATGGCGCATCGCCATTCCGATTCGAAGGGCGATTGAGGTTTCGCCGCGACACAGCCATGCCGTTAATCAGCGTATCGTTACCACCACAGCCGCAAGTAGTGCACATGAATGCCTCTCATAAAGGAAAATTGCAGGGGCTTATTCAACTTCCAGGTCCTTGACGCGCATTTCATTGCCGCCGGTGATTTCCACACGCGCGCCGCCGCATTCCGGGCAGAGTCCAAATCGTTCGCATAACAGCACGGTCTTGTTGCAATCTACGCACCATCCCTCGCCGGGCTTGTCGAGAATCTCAAGCCGCGCGCCTTCGGCAATGCTGCCATGCGTCACGGCATCGAAACAAAAGCGCATGGCATCCGGCTCCACCGCGGCAAGTGCGCCGATTTCCAGCACCACGGTGCGCACGCGCTGGAAATTCTGTGTGCGCGCCGATTCTTCAATTATCTGCAGCACGCTCTCGGCCAACGACATTTCATGCATACATTAAATCTGGAAAAAATAATTAGCCACAGAGAACACAGAGTTCACAGAGTAAAAACAAGCGGCTATGGCAAGAAGTTCATTTACCTCTCGGTGAGAACACAAACAAGGGGATCAATCATGGCTTTCTCTGTGTTCTCTGTGATCTCTGTGGCTTGAATTGTGATTTTGTTAATCAACCCGCAAACAAAAGGCCGCCGCCGCACAAGGTGATCGCCACACCGGTAAGGCGCAGCCATTCTGCGCGGCCGGTTTTTCCGGCAAGTAAGGCCATGCCTATGCCGGATGCCTGGAGCAGGGAGGTGGACAGCATGAACCCCGCCGCGTAGGCCAGGCCCGATGTGCTCTGCGGCATCTCGGTGCCGTGCGCGTAGCCGTGGCATAGCGCAAACACGCCGACCACGGCGGCGCTTACGGCCAGCGGCAGCCGGACCGCGGCGGCAATCAATACGCCCAGAACCAGCAGCGACATGACGATGCCCTGTTCGGTGTAGACAACAGGAACGGCGGCCATGCCGAGAGCTCCGCCCAGCGCCATGACGGTGACGAAGGTGAGCGGCACCAGCCAGACTGCGCGCCCACCCATCTGTGCAGCCCACAGGCCGACGGCAATCATCGCGCAGACATGGTCCAGCCCGCCGACGGGATGGGCCAACCCGTGTATCCACCCGCTGCTATGGCCTGCGCCGACATGGGCATGGGCGAGCGATGGAAGGCCAAGGGCGAACAGCGCCAGGGCAGCCAACTGCAGGAACTTCAAATACCGCGAAGAATATTTCATGGGGGTCTCCTATCTCAGTTTGATTTCAGTCCAGATGCGCGACAGTATACGCCGCTGGTTGCGGTCGAGGTCGCGCAGCATTTCCAGATGCGCCCGATGTTGCGGGTCGGGAAAGATGGCCGGGTCTTGCGCGATTTCCGGCTTGATATAGCGCATCGCATCCAGGTTGGGATTGCCGGAGCCGATCAGATTGGTCAACTCGGCGGAATTTTTGCCGTCGAGCATGAAGTCGATGAACTGGAGCGCCAGACCGGGCTGCGGCCCGTTCTTGTGCAGCACCATGGAGTCGAGCGACAGCACGGCGCCTTCCTTCGGGACACTGGCGGCGATAGTGAATTTCCTGCCGGCTTTTTTCGCATCGAGATTGGCCTGGAAGATGTCGTTGGAATAGCCGTGCACCAGCCAGATGTTGCCGACGGTCAGCTCCTTGATGTAGCTCGACGCGTTGAACGCCGCCCAATAGGGCTTGGCGCGGATGATCAGGTCGCGCGCCTGCTTCCAGTGCGCCTCAATGGTATCGTTGGCCGAGTAGCCGAGATATTTCAATGCCGCCGCCATCAACTCGCGCTGCGAATCGAGCACGGTGATGCGGCCTTTCACTTTCTCCAGATATTTTGGCTCGAAGATCACCGCCCAGGTGTCGGTGGGCAGCCCCAGCTCGCGCATCTTCTCGGCGTTGTAGCCGATCAGGGTGAGGGTATAGGCGTAAGGCACGGAATATTTATTGCCCGGATCGAATGCCGTGTCCAGGTAAGCCGGGTTGATATTTTTCAGCCTGGGCAGCCTGGATTTGTCGAGCGGTCGCAGTGCATTCTGCCGGATCAGCGACTCCATCGCATTGCCGGTCGGCACGATGATGTCGTAACCGCTCGCGCCCGCCGCCAGCTTGGCCAGCATCTCCTCGTTGTCGGAATAGTAGTCCTGCTCCACGCGACACGCGCATTGCTGCTCGAAACGCGCCACCGTCTCGGCGGAGATATAGTTGTTCCAGTTGTACAGGTGCAGCACATCTTCGGCCAGCGCATTCCCGGACAGCAGCAATAACAGCAGCAGGGCGCGCAGGTTATGGTTCACGTTTTGCCCCGCAGCACATCAGGCGAAAACTTGCTGGCCAGCACGATCATGGTCAGCGTGAGCAGCATCAGCAGCGTGGATACCGCATTCACTTCCGGCGTGACGGCGATCTTGATCATCGAGTAGACGCGCAGCGGCAGCGTGGCGACGCCGACCCCGGCGGTGAAAAAGGTGATGACAAAATCGTCGATGGACAGGGTGAACGCCATCAAGCCGCCCGCGACCACGCCGGGCAGGATCAGCGGAAAGGTGACATAGCGGAAGGTTTCCCACGGTGACGCGCCCAGGTCGCGCGCCGCCTCGAAGATGCTTTCGTCGATGCCCGCCAGGCGCGCGCGCACGATCACCGCGACGAAGCCGATGGAGAAGGTGATGTGGGCGAGGATGATGGACACCAATCCCAGGGTGAGATTGAGCACCTGGATGAAGAACAGCAGCAATGACACGCCGAGCAGGATTTCCGGCATCGCCACCGGGGTGAGCACCATGAAGGTCAGCGCTTTCATTTTGTAGCGATGCATGGCAATACCGGCCATGGTGCCCAGGACGGTGGCGGCGAGGCTGGAAACCAGGGCGATGAACAGCGAATTGCCCATCGCGGCGAGCATGTCGTTATCGTGCAGCAGCACGTCGTACCAGTGCCAGGTGAAGCCCACCCATTCGGCGTTGAGGCGCGAATCGTTGAACGAATAAATGATGACGATGAACAGCGGCACGTACAGAAAGGTGTATGCGCCGAGCGAGGCCGCCCACAACCAGAATCCTCTACGCATAGCGCCCCCGGGTAGTTCCCAGTTTCGCCGCAATCCAGACGAACAACAGTACGGCGAGGGTGAGCATGATGGACAGCGTGGAGCCGAACGGCCAGTCGCGCGTGACCAGGAACTGCTCCTTGATCAGGTTGCCCACCAGCATGTCGCCGGTGCCGCCGAGGATATCGGGAATGGCGAACATGCCCAGCACCGGGATGAACACCAGGGTGGAGCCGGAAAAAATGCCGGGCAAGGAGAGCGGAAAAGTCACCCGCCAGAACCGGTGCCAGGCGTTCGCGCCGCAATCCTGCGCCGCATCGAGCAGGTTGGGGTCATGTTTTTCGAGATTGGTATACAGCGGCAGCACCATGAACGGCAGGTGCACATACACCATCGCGATCAGCACCGCGAAAGGCGAAAACAGCAAGTGCACCGGCGCGATGCCCAGCACGCCGAGCAGGCCGTTCGCCAGCTGGCTGAGCGCCGCCTGCGGCCCGAGCAAAATCATCCACGCATAGACGCGGATCAGGAAGCTGCTGGCAAACGGCAGGATCACCAGCAGCACCATAAGGTCCCGTCTTTTCTTCGGACTGCGCGCGATCAGCAACGCGAGCGGATAGGCCATGACCAGGCAGATCAGCGTGGTGGCCAGCGCCACCAGAAACGACTTGATGAAAATTTCCGTGTAAATGAGGTCGCTGAAAAAAAAGCGGTAAGTCTCCAGCGTGAATCCGTGCAGGGTGTTGGGGTCGGCAGCGGCGAGCGGCGCCAGCCCGCCAAACTCGCCCGGATAGCGAAACGAGGCGATCACCATGATCACGCCGGGCAGCACAAAGAACAGCAACAGAAACACAAACGGCGGGCCGCTCACCGCCCATTTGGTGAGCCGCGCGGGAGCAAGCAATTTGCGCGCACGGCTACTCATGCAGGAACATCCCTGACTCATGGCGCCAGCCGACGCACACCGTATCGCCCACCTTGAACAGTTCGGCGCGCCCCTGGGCGGCGTTCGGCAGCAGCGCCTCGATCACCGCGCCGTTGGCCAGGCTCACCTTGTACACCGTCACATCGCCGCGGTACAGAAAATGAAGCACCGTGCCGAGAAAATGGTTCTTCAGTTCCTGCACCTCATCATGCACGCCGATGCGCACCTGCTCCGGGCGGATGGCGAAGGTGCCCTTGCTGCCGATCGCAATGCCGTGCAATGGCGGTGCCAATATCTCGCCCAGGCCCGCTACCGCCAGGCGCAAGTGGCCATGAGCCGGCTCCAGCACCTGCGCCTCCAGCATATTGATGTGGCCGATGAAATCGGCGACGAAGCGATTCTGCGGAAAGCTGTACAGCTTCGACGGCTCGTCCACCTGCTCCGCGCGCCCGTCGCGCATCACCGCGATGCGGTGCGACAGGGCCAGCGCCTCGACCTGGGCATGGGTGACGAACACGAAAGTGACGCCCACTTCGCGTTGCAGGTTGATCAGCTCGAGCTGCATTTCCTCGCGCAGCTTGGCATCCAGCGCACCCAGCGGCTCATCCAGCAGCAGCACGCGCGGCCGGTTGACCAGCCCACGCGCCAAGGCCACGCGCTGCTTCTGGCCGCCGGAAAGTTCGTGCGGGTAGGCATCGGACTTGTCGGTGAGATGCACCAGATCCAGCGTCTCGCGCAGCATCCTGGCCGCATCGCTGCCGGGAATGCGCGCCATCTTCAACGGAAAGGAGATGTTCTGCGCCACCGTCATGTGCGGGAACAGCGCATAGCTCTGGAACACGGTGCGCACCGGGCGCTGTTCCGGCGGCGTGTCGGCGAGATCCTTGCCGTCCAGCAGGATCTGTCCCGCGTCGGGCAAATCGAAGCCCGCGATCATGCGCAGGATGGTGGTCTTGCCACAGCCGGACGGCCCGAGCAAGGTAAAGAATTCGCCCGCCTCGATGCTGAGGCTGATGTTGTCCACTGCCACGAAATCGCCGAAGCGGCGCGTAACGTTTCTGATTTCAAGCAGAGCCATGTGGGCTTCCTTCGGTAATGCATGGAGGTGAAAAGCACTGCTGCCCCCTCGCCCTTAAATCCCGCTTTGCTTTCAAAGTGAAACGGGCTACGATTGCAACACTGCCCGAGCCGGGAACTTCCTGTCGGCAGTGTTTGAGCATCCCCATGCAAGAGGATGCGCCAATTCAGGGAGCGGCTTTCATGGTATCAGATTCTGGTTTGCATGCCACTTATCTAGGCCCGATACTCGAGCGCCACGGGCATGCTGCGGCCAATCTGCTGCAAATCCTGTGCGAGGCGCAGGAATACTACGGTTACATCCACCCCGACGCCGTGGATTATCTCGGTGCAATGCTGCACTTGCCCCGCTCGCGAATAGAAGGCGTGGCAACTTTCTATTCCTTCCTGCACCTGCAGCCGCAAGGAGAATACCGCGTGCTGTTCTCCGATAACATCACCGACCGCATGCTGGGCAGCACCGCACTGATGCAGCAGATGTGCCAGCAGATGTGGGTCGAGCCGGGCAAGGTTTCCGAGGACGGCCTGTTGAGCATCAACACCACTTCCTGCAGCGGCATGTGCGACCAGGGACCGGCCATGCTGGTCAATGGCCGCGCCATTACCCGCCTGACACACCAGTGTGTGCAGGAAATCGGCATGCTGATCCGCAACCGCACGCCGCTTGTCGACTGGCCATCCGATTTCTTTGTCGTGGACGACAACATCCGTCGCCGCGGCCCGCTGCTCGACAATAAACTCGAGCCGGGCGATTCCCTGCGCACCGCCCTTGCGCTGGGCACGCAGAACATCGTCGGAGTCATCCAGCAATCCTGCCTGCGCGGGCGCGGCGGTGCGGGCTTCCCCACCGGGCTGAAGTGGGAGTCCTGCCGCAACGCGCAAGGCTCAGAACATTATGTGGTGTGCAACGCCGACGAGGGTGAGCCCGGCACTTTCAAGGATCGCGTGCTGCTCGCTTCTTACGCCGACCTGGTATTCGAGGGCATGACGCTGTGCGCGCTGGCTATCGGCGCAACGCAGGGCTATCTCTACCTGCGCGGCGAATACCGCTACCTGCTCGAATTCCTGCAGTTTGTGCTGCAACGCCGCCGCGAACAAAATTTGTTGGGCAAAAACATCCTCGGCCAGGCCGGTTTTGACTTCGACATCGCCATCCACCTCGGTGCGGGCGCCTACATCTGCGGCGAGGAGTCGGCGCTGATCGAATCGCTGGAAGGCAAGCGCGGTATTCCGCGCAACCGCCCGCCGTTCCCGGTAACACACGGCTTCCTGCAGCAGCCGACCGCCGTGGACAACGTCGAGACCTTCTGCCAGGCGGCGCTGGCGATACAGATGGGCGCAGATAACTACCGCGCCATCGGCACACCTAAATCCGCGGGCAGCAAATTGATCTCGGTGTCCGGCGACTGCCCGCGCCCCGGCATTTACGAATACCCGTTCGGCGTGTCGGTGCGCGAAGTGCTGCACGACTGCGGCGCGGTGAACACGCGTGCGGTGCAGGTCAGCGGCCCTTCCGGCGTGTGCATCGCGGAAGCCGAGTTCGACCGCCGCCTGGGTTTCGAGGATTTGCCCACCGCCGGGGCATTCATGGTGTTCGACGACAGCCGCGACCTGTTCGAGGTGGCGCGCAACTTCGTGCATTTCTTCGCGCACGAGAGCTGCGGATTCTGCACGCCGTGCCGCGTCGGCACCTCGATGCTGAAGGCGACCATGGACAAGATTGCCGCCGGGCTCGGCACGCGGTATGACTTGGGCGAGATCGAGCATCTGGACCACGTGCTGCAGACCAGCTCGCATTGCGGGCTGGGGCGCACCGCCTGCAACCCGGTGCTGCACACGCTCAAGCATTTCCGCCCCGCCTACGAGAACCGCCTGAAGTCGCTGGAATTCAAACCGGCCTTCGATCTCGACGGCGCTCTGGCGCGCGCACGCCAGATGACCGGGCGCGACGATGCCGGGGCTCATCTCAAGCCGGAGGGAGCATGATTGATCGGTCCCGTCATTCCGGCGCAGGCCGGAATCCAGCAAGACAAACAGCCCGCGTAGCGGACAAAATCTGGCGTTGTCTCGCTGCGCGAGAATTTTTCAATCAACTGGATTCCGGCCTGCGCCGGAATGACGGCTTTTACGTGGATGATGTGAAATGACTGACACCTTCCAACTCGATGGTGCACCCGTCCCCTTCGAACCGGGGCAGACGGTGATGCAGGCCGCACTGGCCGCCGGGCGCTACATTCCGCACCTGTGCTATCACCCGGAATTCAAACCGCACGGCAGCTGCAAGCTGTGCACGGTCAAGGTCGGCGGCCGCACCACCGCTTCCTGCACCATGCCCGCCGAGGCCGGGCTGAATGTGGAAAGCAACATCGAGGAGTTGAATGCGCTGCGCCGCACGCTGGTGCAGATGCTGTTCGTCGAAGGCAACCACTTCTGCCCATCCTGCGAGGCCAGCGGCAATTGCCAGCTCCAGGCCACCGCCTACGAACTGCAGATGATGACGCCGCGCTTCAATGAATTCTATCCAGACCGCCCGCTGGATGGCTCGCATCCGGACATCCTGCTCGACTACAACCGCTGCATCCTGTGCGAGCTGTGCGTGCGCGCATCGAGCGAGGTGGACGGCAAGCATGTGTTTGCGCTGGCCGGACGCGGCATCACCAAGCATCTCATCGTCAATGCAAGGTCCGGTCTGCTGAAGGATACCGACATGGCGCTCACCGACAAGGCGATGCAGGTCTGCCCGGTCGGCGTGATCCTGCAAAAGGGCGTGGGCTTCCGCGTGCCCATCGGCGAGCGGCGTTACGACCAGCGCCCGGTCAGCGCACAGGCGCTCGACGACGCGCCGCGCCAGGCCGGTGTCGGCGGCGGTTGCACGGCCTGCGAGGGAACCTCATGAGCAGAAAACTGCGTGTCGCCACCACCTCGCTTGCCGGCTGCTTCGGCTGCCACATGTCCCTGCTCGACATCGACGAGCGCCTTTTCCCGCTGCTCGATATTGTCGAGTTCGACCGCTCGCCGCTCACCGACATCAAGCACTGCGGGCCGTGCGACATCGGCATCATTGAAGGCGGCATCTGCAATGCGGAGAACGTGCACGTGCTGCGCGAGTTTCGCACCCACTGCAAGATACTTATTTCCATCGGCGCCTGTGCCGTCACCGGCGGATTGCCCGCGCAGCGCAACCACCTTGATCTCGGCGCCTGCCTGACCGAGGTGTATCTCACCGAGCCGGGGCTGGCGCACGGCCACATCCCGAACGACCCGGAACTGCCGCTGCCGCTGGACAAGGTGCATCCGCTGCACGAAGTGGTGAAGATCGATTATTTCATTCCCGGCTGCCCGCCCTCGGGCGACGCCATCTGGAAATTTCTCACCGACCTGATCGCGGGCAAGACGCCTGAACTCAGACATGGGTTGATCAAATATGATTGAAAAACATATAGCCACAGAGATCACAGAGATCACAGAGATCACAGAGATCACAGAGATCACAGAGATCACAGAGATCACAGAGAAATTCATGGCCTTTCTCTGTGTCCTCTGTGCTCTCTGATGAAACTACTAGCCATTCGACTAGGCTGACAAAAAACGCCAGCCAAGTCGCTGGTTATGTGACAAAAGGAATTTGATATGACTCTTGACTTGGAAACTGCCGCGCACCCGGAGAACCTGCGCCGCGTCGCCATCGAGCCGGTGTCGCGCGTCGAGGGCCACGGCAAGGTGACGCTGCTGCTGGACGAGAACGACCGCGTGCACCAGGTGCGGCTGCACATCGTCGAGTTTCGCGGCTTCGAGAAGTTCGTGCAGGGGCGCCCCTACTGGGAAGCGCCGGTGATGGTGCAGCGGCTGTGCGGCATCTGCCCGGTGAGCCACCACATCGCCGCGTCCAAGGCGATGGACATGATCGTCGGCGCGACGCTCACGCCGACGGCGGAGAAGGTGCGGCGGCTGATGCACTACGGCCAGATCCTGCAATCGCACGCGCTGCACTTTTTTCATCTCTCTTCGCCGGATTTATTATTTGGTTTCGACTCGGATGTGGCGAAACGCAACATCGCCGGCATCGCCGCCGCCTATCCGGAGATGGCGAAGCGTGGCGTGCTGCTGCGCAAATACGGGCAGGAAGTGATCCGCATCACCGCAGGCAAGCGCATTCACGGCACCGGCTCGATACCGGGCGGGGTGAACAAGAACGTGAGTATCGAGGAGCGCGATTATCTGCTGAAGGACATCGAGCAGATGATTGCCTGGAGCCGCGACGCACTGGTGCTGGTGCGCCAGCTGTTCGAGCAGAACCTCGATCTCTACAACAGCTTCGGACGCTTCAAGACGCACACGCTCAACCTGGTGCGCGAGGACGGCGCGCTGGACTTGTACCACGGCGGGCTGCGCGCGCGCGACATGGACGGCAACACGCTGTTCGACCACTACGATTACCGCCATTACTGGGACGTCATTTTCGAGGACGTGAAAACGTGGTCGTACATGAAGTTCCCGTTCCTGCGCAGCCTCGGTCCGGAGCAGGGCTGGTATCGCGTGGGGCCGCTGTCGCGGGTGACGCAATGCGATTTCATTCCCACGCCGCTGGCCAACCAGGCGCGCAAGGCCTTCATGGCGTTTGCCGGCGGGTCGGTGGCAGGCGCTACTATGGGTTTCCACTGGGCGCGCATGATAGAGATGCTGCACGCCGCCGAACTGATCCAGGAACTGCTGCACGATCCCGACCTGCAGGGCAGCGAGCTGGTCAGCAAGGGGCAACGGCAGGAGCGCGGCGTGGGCGTGATCGAGGCGCCGCGCGGCACGCTGATCCACCATTACAAGGTGGACGAGCACGACCAGATCGTGCGCTGCAACCTGATCGTTTCCACCACCCACAACAATCAGGCGATGAACGAGGCCATCCGCCAGGTCGCGCAGCAATACATCGACGGGCGCAAGCTCACCGAAGGCCTGCTCAACCACATCGAGGTGGCGATCCGCGCCTTCGATCCCTGCCTCTCCTGCGCCACCCACGCGCTCGGCAAGATGCCGTTGCAGGTCGAGTTGTTGGGCGTTGAGGGCGATGTGCTCTCAACGCTCACCCGTTCCGCCGATGGCGCATTCGGTTGATGGCTGCGCCAGTCCTCATTTTTGTTGTCGGCAATGAATCGCGTGGCGACGATGCTCTGGCGCCGCTGCTCCTGCGCAGGCTGGAGGCATGGCTGCAGAAGGAAGGGCGTGGCGCGGATTTCGAGCTGATCGAGGATTTCCAGTTGCAAATCGAGCACGCCATGGATCTGGCCGGACGGCAGATGGTCCTGTTCATCGATGCCGGCATGGATACGCCGTCGCCCTACGCCTTCTATCGTGCACAGCCGAGGGGTGCCAGCACTCCATTCAGCCACGCCCTGACGCCCGAGGCAGTGCTGACCGTTTACCCGCAGATTTACCGGGAGGCTCCACCGCCGGCATTTATCCTGTGCATACGCGGCGAACAGTTTGAACTGGGTACAGCGCTTTCACCGGCAGCGGCCAGCCGGCTGGATAGCGCAATGGATTTCATGCGGCAGCTGTTGCAGGAAACGGAGGCTGCGGCGTGGGAAAGGCAGGCGCAGCAACCAGTAACCCAAATAATCCATTAACCAGATTGATCGTGCTGACACAGCCAATTCCTTTAACCAGAACAGCCCGTAAGTATTGTCATTGCGAGGCCCGCAGGGCCGTGGCAATCCAGTCAGGCATCACGCTGCCAGAACCTCTGGATTGCTTCGCTGCGCTCGCAATGACGATCTTGGGTTTGTTCAGCGTTTCCCTAATGGACAAATATGGGTTTTAAAGAATCCCGGAAAACAACAATCACATTGGTATAGAAAAAATCATGGGCCAGCATTATCTCAACCCCCTCTTCGCACCCAAGTCCGTCGCCGTGTTCGGCGCCAGCGACCGGGTCGATTCGGTCGGCCAGATCGTGTTCCAGAACATGCTGGGAAGCGGCTATCAGGGCGCACTGTATCCCGTTAACGCGAAAAATCATGAAGTGCAGGGCCGCAAGGCCTACCCCTCCATCTCAAAGATCGGCGAGCCGGTGGAACTGGTGGTCATCGCCACGCCGCCCCATACCGTGCCGGACATCATCGAGGATTGCGGCAAGCACGGCGTCAAGGCGGCGGTCATCATCACGGCGGGTTTCGGCGAGACCGGCGATGAAGGCCAGGCGCTGGAGCGTGCGGTGCTGGAGAACGCGCATCGTTACGGCATCCGTTTGATCGGGCCGAATTGCCTCGGCGTGATGCGCCCAGGCATTGGCCTCAACGCCACGTTCAACAAGGGTGGCGCCAACACCGGCCACCTCGCTTTCGTGTCGCAATCCGGCGCACTGTGCACCGCGATACTGGATTGGGCGCACACCAACGATGTGGGATTCTCCAGCGTGGTGTCGATGGGTTCATCCGCCGACGTGGATTTTGGCGAGATACTCGATTATCTGGTATTCGACCAGCAGACCCAGAACATCCTGCTTTACATCGAAGGCATCCGCAACGCGCGCAGATTCATGAGCGCGATTCGCGCCGCCGCCCGCGTCAAGCCGGTGATCCTGGTCAAGGTCGGGCGCCACGCCGCAGGCTCCAAAGCGGCCATGTCCCACACCGCGTCGCTGGTGGGCTCGGATGATGCGTTCGACGCCGCCGTGCGCCGCGCCGGAGTGGTGCGGGTGCAGACCATCACCCAGTTGTTCTCCGCCGCCAAGGCGCTGTCCTGCGGTTTCCACCCCCAGGGCAACCGGCTCGCCATCGTCACTAACGGGGGCGGGCCCGGCGTGATGGCTACCGACCGCGCTTCCGACCTGGGGCTGGAGATCGCCACGCTGTCCGATGCCACCATCCAGCAGCTCAACGCGGTGCTGCCCCACAACTGGTCGCATGGAAATCCGGTGGACATCATCGGCGATGCCCAGGTCGACCGCTATCATCATGCCGTCAAGGCGTGCCTCGAAGACCCCAATGTGGACGGCGTGCTGACCATCCTCACACCGCAGGCCATGACCAGGCCGCTGGATGCCGCGCAGGCGGTGATAGCGCTTACCGGCCAATACAAGAAACCGCTGCTCACTTGCTGGATGGGTGAATCGCAGGTGGCGGAAGCGCGCGCCGCTTTTGCCCGCGCCAGGCAGCCCACTTTCCGCACGCCGGAACCGGCGGTGGAAGTGTTCTCCCATCTTTCCGATTACTACCGCAACCAGAAGCTGCTGATGCAGGTGCCGGGATCGCTGTCCCATCATCTGGAGCCGGATGTGGAGGGCGCGCGCATGGTGATCGAAGGCGCCTTGCAGGACAAGCGCAAGGTGCTGAATGAGATGGAATCCAAGGCGCTGTTGTCGGCCTTCCACATTCCCGTGGCGCAA
>JAGWMH010000287.1 GCA_028871775.1 Betaproteobacteria bacterium | reverse complement strand
TCTGCCATCGTTTGAAAACGCAAAAGTACTGGTGGTCGGCGATGTCATGCTGGACCGTTACTGGTTCGGTGATGTCGAGCGTATTTCGCCCGAAGCGCCGGTGCCGGTGCTCAAGGTTGCGCGCGTCGAGGAGCGCCCCGGCGGCGCGGCCAACGTGGCGCGCAATATTGCGGCACTCGGCGCGCAATGCACGCTGCTGTCGGTGGTCGGGGATGACGAGGCGGGCGAGTGTCTGGAAAGGCTGCTTAATGAATACTCCAACCTCACCGCGCTGCTGCACCGTGATAACAGCATTTCCACCATCGTCAAATTGCGCGCCATCGCGCGGCACCAGCAGTTGTTGCGCCTCGATTTTGAAACGCCGCCCAGCCACGAAGTGCTGCATGCCAAGCTGGCGGATTTCCATACCCAGCTGCCGCTTGCCGATGTGGTAATCCTGTCCGATTACGGCAAGGGCGGGCTGGCGCACATCGCCGAGATGATCCGGTCCGCGCGCGCGGCTGGCAAGCCGGTGCTGGTTGACCCAAAAGGTGATGACTACCTGCGGTATAGCGGCGCGACATTGCTTACGCCGAACCGCAGCGAGTTCCGCGAAGTGGCGGGCAGCTGGAAGAGCGAGGCCGAACTGACGGCCAAGGCGCAGAAACTGCGCGGGGAACTGGGCCTGGAGGCGCTGCTGGTGACGCGCAGCGAAGATGGCATGAGCCTGTACCGGGAGCACGACGTGCTGCACGAGGCGGTGCAGGCGCGCGAAGTGTTCGACGTTAGCGGCGCGGGCGACACGGTGATTGCGACATTGGCGACGATGCTGGCGAGCGGCGCGGATTTGCGCGATGCCGTGCGCATTGCCAACCGTGCTGCTGGCATCGTGGTAGGCAAGCTGGGTACGGCGGTGGTGAGCCGCGAAGAGATCATTCAGGATATGGGCAAATAGCTATGTACTACGTAGTGACAGGAGCAGCAGGGTTTATCGGCGCCAATCTGGTGAAGGCGCTGAACGGGCGCGGCGAGAACAACATTATCGCGGTGGACAATCTCACGCATGCCGACAAATTCAGGAATCTGGCGGATTGCGACATTGCCGATTATCTGGACAAGGAAGATTTCTTCGACAAGCTGGAAGAGGGTTTCTTCGACGGCCTGCTGACTGCGGTGCTGCATCAGGGCGCATGCTCTGACACCATGGAAAGCGATGGGCGCTACATGATGAAGAACAACTACCGCTATTCGCTGGAGTTGCTGAATTACTGCCAGAACGAGGAAGTGCCGCTGCTGTATGCCTCATCCGCGTCCGTCTATGGCGCAGGCAAGGTATTCCGCGAGAGCCGCGAATTCGAGGCGCCGCTCAATGTCTATGGCTATTCCAAATTCCTGTTCGACCAGGTAGTGCGCCGCCGCTGGAGCAGGCGCACTGCGCAGGTCGTCGGCCTGCGCTACTTCAACGTGTACGGCGCGCGCGAAGCGCACAAGGGGCGCATGGCGTCGGTGGCTTACCATTTTTTCAACCAGTACCGTGCCGAGGGGCATGTGGAGCTGTTCGAGGGATGTGATGGTTATGCCGACGGTGATCAGTTGCGCGATTTCATTTCGGTGGAGGACGTGGTCAAGGTCAACATGCACTTCCTCGAGCACCCCGGTAAATCCGGCATTTTCAATCTCGGTACGGGGCAGGCGCAGAGCTTCAACGATGTGGCCGTCGCCACCGTCAACGCCCTGCGCGCCGCACAAGGCGAGGGCGCGCTGACGCTGGAAGAAATGCGGCGGCAGCAATTGATACGTTACATCCCATTTCCGGAGCAATTGAAAGGGAAGTACCAGAGCTACACGCAGGCCGATGTGGGAACACTGCGCGCGGCAGGGTATGACGAGCCGTTCCTGGATGTGGAGCAGGGTGTGGCGCGCTATGTGAATTATTTGCTGGGCGCGTCAACTTAGATTGCTCTCGCTCGTTTTTCACTGCACGGTGTGTGCCGTTTAATTTTTGCAAAGGAAATCCAATGAAAAAACTGTTACTGGTATTGCTCGCATTCTTCGCCTTTTCCGGCATGGCGCTGGCCGCCGTTAACCTGAACACGGCCACCAAGGAAGAGCTGGATGGGGTGAAGGGAATCGGGCCGGTGAAGGCTCAAGCCATCATCGATTACCGCACGAAGAACGGCCCGTTCAAGAGCGTGGACGACCTGAAGAACGTCAAGGGTTTTGGCGACAAGACCGTGACAAAAATGCGTTCCGAGTTGACCGTGGACGGCGCTGCTCCCGCCAAGGCCGAGAAAAAAGCGGAAGGCAAAAAGGCGGACGCCAAGAAAGAAGAGCCAAAAGCAGAAGCCAAGGAAACTGAACCAGCAAAGGCCGGCAGCAAGGGCGCCAAGAAAAAAGAGAAAAAAGAGAAGCCCGCCAAGAAGTAATCTGGCGTAATCCCAAACCACTCCGCCCGGCGCAAACCTGGCGGGGTTTTTATTTTCCAAATGACAATTGGGTGCCGCTAAAA
>JAGWMH010000020.1 GCA_028871775.1 Betaproteobacteria bacterium | reverse complement strand
ATTGATGAAGTGGGAAATGCGGCGGCATTTTTATGCAGTGACCTGGCCAGCGGCATCACCGGTGAAATCACCTATGTGGACGGCGGCACCAACACCACGGCACTGGGCACCACCGAGCCGTAACGGCAAGCTCTCACCGAAAAAATGCCACCCTGTTCGGGTGGCGTTTTTGTTTGCACCCGCGTGATTATTTCTTGTCGTCCGCAACAAAAGTTTTCATGCTGATCTTCGCATTTTTCCTGGCGTCTGCCAGATAAGCGCGCGACAATTCGTCACCGGCAAGCTGGCGCAGTTGCTGCAAATAGCCGGCACGCTTGGCGTCATCAATCGCGGCGACTTCCTTGACCGCATCCAGCCGCGCCAGCGTATAGCCGCCTTGCGCATTTTCCGCACCGGCATAGGCAGGCAGTTTGGCTGCATCCGCCTGAAATACCTGGCGCACCAGCTCACTGCTCTGCCCGGTATGCTGCGCACGCGTGATGGTCTGCGCGGGCTTCCACTCCAGTTTCAGATTTTCGCCGCGCTGCAACTGGGCCAACATGTCCTTGGCTTGCTTGAGCACAAGCTCATGTGCCTGCTGGCGCATCAGCTTCTGGCGAATGGCATCGCTCACCTCCGCCAGCGGGCGTATGCTGGCCGGTTTGTATTCCAGCACCCGCGCCGCGAGCAACGTATTGGGCGCCACCTCGACGGCAGCGCTATTGCGCCTGTCTGTTACCACCTCTTTGGCAAACACGGCTTGCAGCGCCTTGTCCGTCCAGGGCGGAGTTTCAGCCTGCCCCCTGTTCAACCACCCGCTTTGCTGCACCGGCATTTTCACCAACTCCGCCGCAGGCTTCAGGGTATCACTCTGTTCATACACCGTATTGCTGAATTTTTCCGCCAGCTCGGCAAATTTGTCGTTCGCTTTTTGCTGTTTCAGCTTTTGCGCAATGTCGCCTTTCGCTTCATCCAACGACAATGTTTTCGCGGGTTGCACCGCCAGCAACTTGATGATGTGGAAACCGAATTCGGACTGAACCAGGCCGCTGATTTCACCCGGTTTGAGCCGGAACACGGCATCATCAAACGGCTTGACCATCATGCCGCGGCCAAACATGCCGAGGTCGCCGCCATTCGCCGCCGAGCCCGGATCCTGCGAATACTGCTTGGCCAGTTCGGCGAATTTGGCCGGAGACTTATTGACCTGCTGCAATATTTGCTCAGCCTTGGCCTTGGCTGCCTGCTTGTCCGCCTCGGATGCCTGGGCCGCTACCGAGATCAGGATGTGCGCTGCCTGGCGCTGTTCCTGCGTACCAAATTCGGGCTGGTGTTCAGCGTAATATTTTTTGATTTCTGCATCATCGGCTGCCATCTGCGGTTGCAGCGCCTCGGCGGAAAACACTACATATTCCACACGTGCCTGCTCCGGTGCCTGGAATTCCTTTGTGTTCTTTTCGTAATAATTCTTGACCGCAGGCTCATCCACCTTCACCTGCTTGAGAAACGGATCGAGCGCAATCTCCGATATGCTGATCACACGCTGCTGTTCATTCAGGCGGATCAGATTGTCCGCAATGGCATTCGATGCATAGCCGTTCCGGGTGTAGGCATCAATCAACTGGCGCATGCTCATTTCCTGCCTCACGCGTGCCTCAAACGCCAGCGGCGACATATTCTGCTTGCCCAGCGCCGTTACATAACTCTGCTTGTCGAATTTCCCATCCTTTTGAAACGACTCGATACCGGTAATGACTTGCGCCAGTTGCTCGTCGCTTACCGTCAATCCGACGGCACGCGCCTGCGACATCAGCAAGTGTTGGCTGACCAGATTTTCCAGGATGGAGTTTTTGACTTCAGGCTGGTCCAATACCGCCTGGTCAATTTTGCCACCCAACGATTCGCGCAACCTGTCCTGCTGCTGGCGCAGGGCATTATCGAATTCCTGCTGGCTGATTTTCTCGCCGTTTACCGTAGCCAGAGGCGCGGCGCCACCCGACTTGCGATATGAATCTATCCCCCAGAATGCAAACGGAAGAATGATGATCGCCAGAACGATCTGCACCAACTTTTTATTTTCGTGCACAAAATCAAACATTGCCACCTACCCGATGAAATTCAACACAAATATGAAAAAAGGCGAACTTGCGTTCGCCTTGGTCTGGCGGAGTGGACGGGACTCGAACCCGCGACCCCCGGCGTGACAGGCCGGTATTCTAACCAACTGAACTACCACTCCATAAACTAAATACCTGATGGGTGCTGACGGAATCAAACTACCGCATTCGCCCTGCATGGGCGCTTTGACCACCATGAAACAACTAATCCAGCCTCATGTGTGAATTGGGCACACATGAAACCAACGGGTCGAATCATACCCCGAACGGCTGCCCTGTGACAAGCTAAGGATTGCTCCGCGCGCCAAAAACAAGGGGGAATAACAAACTATTTCTTCACCCGGGCTTTTCCGGTGCCATCAGGATTTCTGTTTTTTCCACAATTCCGCCACGCTCCACATGGAAAGATGTTTTTCTTCGTCGAGCGAGGTTACTTTGGACAGGTAAGCGATATTTTTTTCAATTGCCTCCAGGTAATAATTGTTCTCGACGCCGAACCTATCCTTGAAATGCAGCGACAACATGGCATAGATGCCGCCAAGCTCGCCGTCGAGTTTTTGCCGGGTAATTTCATAAAAATTTTGGGTTTTACGCAGCAAGTCATTTATGTTCTGGTAGCTCCCAAAATGCGCTTCCTTGAACTCCAGATACAGGAACAACAGTTTTTCCAGGTAGGTGTGGTCAGCCATTTGCCCCGTCAAATCAGCGGTGCTGACAATTTGCCCGAGCAGGCTGGTGCGTTTGTCGGGAAAATCAATTTCAGATATGGTTAGCGCCGGGTCAGTGCAAAGAATTATGAATTTCAAGGGTGTTGCCAAGTCAGGCGGGAAGTGCTGGTCAACGATATAGTGCTGCATGAATTCGATGCCCCGTTTGACATGGCTTTTTATGAACTGGGCACCGGTGCCGGTTTCTTCGCCGTGCCGTTGCATGTAGCCAATATCATGCATCAGGGCGGCCATCATGATCATGGTCATTTCGTTGTCAGCCAGCCGGGCGCCTGAAAGATGCACACCATGCATCAGCCGCACGGCACAGAGGAAGACATCCAGGGTGTGAGGCAGGTCATGGTACAACGTCCTGATGGAGTCGTAGCCGGGGTATTCGCCACGGAACAGGCGCACTACGTCATCAAAGGCAGTTTTAGCAAAGAAAAAATCGTATGCCGGGTTAATGCGCCTGACAATATCCGTAGCCTTGGCCCACACCTCGTCCGGATTGCTGTTGGTGAAAAGGCTATTGATTTCGGAGGTTGTTGGGGCGTTTTCCATTGGTGGGCCACTTAAAACGGCCCGCATCGCTGCAAGCCGTTTGTTTGTTGGTGGGTTGTGACAGATTCGAACTGTCGACCGACGGATTAAGAGTCCGCTGCTCTACCAACTGAGCTAACAACCCAAACAGAAAAGACCGAGGGGCGGATTCTAGGTAAATTAGCCAGGTTGGTCAAATTTTCTAGTAGAGTTTTCCGTTGCACATTGACGCCATCTGCAAAAAAAATTACATTCATTCGCCATCCACGGGATTCCAACCTTAGTAGAGGAATGCACATGCCCACCAGTATCGAATCCGTATTGCACGAAACCCGCGTCTTCCACCCCTCTGATGCCTTTGTGCAACAAGCCAATGTTTCCGGCATGGCAAGTTACCAAGCGCTGTGCCAGGCGGCGGAGCAGGATTACGAGGGCTTCTGGGCCGACTTGGCGCGCGAGCACATCATCTGGCACAAGCCGTTCACTGAGGTGCTGGATGAAAGCAATGCACCATTCCACAAGTGGTTCGCGGATGGCGAGCTGAATGTTTCCTGGAACTGCCTGGACAAACACCTGGCAACGCTGCCGGAAAAGACTGCGGTGATTTTCGAGGCGGACGACGGCAAGGTGACCCAGATAAATTACCGCGAATTGCACGCCCGCGTATGCCAGTTTGCCAATGCGCTGAAATCGCGCAACATCGGCAAGGGCGACCGCGTGGTGATTTACATGCCGATGAGCATCGAGGTAATCGTGGCGATGCAGGCGTGCGCGCGCATCGGCGCCATCCATTCGGTGGTGTTCGGCGGCTTCTCTTCCAAGAGCCTGCATGAACGCATCACGGACGCGCAAGCCTCAGCCGTTATCACCGCCGATGCACAAATGCGCGGCGGCAAGGTGATGCCGCTGAAACCCGCGGTGGACGAAGCGCTCGCCATGGGCGGCTGCAATGCGGTGCACAGCGTCATTGTGTATAAGCGCGCAGGCAGCGAGGTGCAATGGAACACAAGGAATGACGTATGGTGGCATGAGGTAATTGCCGGACAAGCGTCAACCTGCGAACCGGAATGGGTGGGCGCGGAACACCCGCTGTTCATCCTCTACACCTCCGGTTCCACCGGCAAGCCCAAGGGTGTGCAGCATTCCAGCGCTGGCTATTTATTGGGAAACATCCTGACCATGCAATGGGTATTCGACCACAAGCCATCCGATATTTTCTGGTGCACCGCCGACGTCGGCTGGGTCACCGGCCACAGCTATGTCACTTACGGGCCGCTGGCAATCGGCGGTACCGAAGTAGTGTTCGAGGGCGTACCGACTTACCCCGATGCCGGGCGTTTCTGGAAAATGATCCAGGATCACAGAGTCACCACTTTCTATACCGCGCCGACCGCCATCCGCTCGCTGATCAAACTGGGTGGCGATCTGCCGCCACAATACAATCTTTCTAGCCTGCGCCTGCTCGGCACCGTGGGTGAACCGATCAACCCGGAAGCATGGATGTGGTATTACACCGTGGTCGGGCAATCGCGCTGCCCCATCGTGGATACCTGGTGGCAGACCGAAACCGGCTGCCACATGATTGCCCCGTTACCCGGCGCAATGCCGACCAAACCCGGTTCGTGCACCTTGCCCCTGCCCGGCATCATGGCCGCCATCGTGAACGAAGCGGGTGATGAAGTGCATGACCAGCATGGCGGCTTCCTTGTGATCAAGCGCCCGTTCCCGTCGCAAATCCGCACCATCTGGGGTGATCCGGAACGTTACAAGAATGGTTATTTTCCGGCGGAAATGCAGGGCGCCTACCTGGCAGGCGACTCGGCGCATCGGGATGCGGACGGCTACTTCTGGATCATGGGGCGCATTGACGATGTGCTGAAAGTATCCGGGCATCGCCTGGGTACCATGGAAATTGAATCGGCGCTGGCGTCCAATTCGCTGGTGGCGGAAGCCGCCGTGGTGGGAAGGCCGCATGAGATCAAGGGCGAAGCGGTGGTTGCCTTCGTGGTGCTGAAAGGAGCGCGCCCACAGGATGCTTCCACGATCAAACAGATTGCAGAAGACCTGCGCAACTGGGTAAGCAAGGAACTCGGGCCAATTGCCAAGCCGGATGATATCCGCTTTGGCGAGAACCTGCCCAAGACGCGCTCGGGCAAGATCATGCGCCGTCTGCTGCGCGCCATCGCCAAAGGCGAGGAAATCACGCAGGATATTTCAACGCTGGAAAACCCGGCTATCCTTGAACAACTCAAAGAGGTTGTTCAGTAAAGGTAGCTGGGTTTCGGTGAAGGCTCACATCGGCGCAGCCGATGTGAAGCCGCGAAGCGGCGGCCGGAACCAAAACCCGGCCATGCTTGAACAGCGGAAATAAGCGGTGCCTCAGCATCAGCTGTTGGCAATACAGCCGCCTTGACGCACCCACCTCCCTCGGCTACCATCGCCGCAATTCGGCTTTTCCGGGATGCCCACATTGTTTCTTAACCGCTTATTTTTCCTAGTATTTTCTGCCATCATTGCACTTGCACCCATGGCTGCCCTGAGCGCGGTCGAAGGGCCTGTCCCGAGCATAGTCGAAGAGCCTGCTCATGCAGAAGAAACGCTCGCGCTGAGCAGCCAGCCGGCGACTCAGCCGGCAGATCCCGCCCTGGAACCGGCCGCTGTTCCCGCCGCCCCTGACGCCGCCGCCTCCACCGACATTGAACCGGCACTCCCCGCCGATGCCGGCCTTTCAAAGAACGATTTGTGGCAGCGCATCCGCAATGGTTTTGCGATGCATGAATTGGACAGCCGCCTGGTCGCGCGCCACGAGCAGTGGTATGCCAACCGCCCGGACTATGTGGCGCGCATGACAGAGCGCGCCCAGCGTTATCTCTATTTCATTGTGGAGGAAGTCGAGAAACGCGGCATGCCGACGGAGATCGCGCTGCTGCCGATGATCGAAAGCGCATTCAATCCCGGTGCCTATTCGGTGAGCCGCGCCTCGGGCATCTGGCAGTTCATCCCCTCTACCGGCAGGAATTTCGGGATGAAGCAGAACTGGTGGTATGACGGACGGCGCGACATCATCAGCGCAACCAATGGCGCGCTGGATTACCTGCAAAAGCTGCATGACCAGTTCGGCGACTGGGAACTGGCACTGGCCGCCTATAACTGGGGCGAAAACGCGGTGGAGCGCGCGCAGGCGCATAACCGCAAGAAGAAGAAACCGGTGAACTACGCCAGCCTCAAGTTGCCGCGAGAGACGCGCGGCTATGTGCCCAAGCTGCTCGCGGTGAAGCATATCATCAGCGACCCGGCCCGCTTCGGCCTGACGCTGCAACCCATCCCCGACCAACCCTATTTTGCTGCCGTCAGCACGTCGCGCCACATCGACGTCAAGCTCGCGGCCCAGCTTGCCGATATTTCGCTGGATGAATTCAGCGCGCTTAATCCCGCGCATAACCGCCCAGTGATATTGCAGGAATACAACGACGTGCTGCTACTGCCGGTGGACAAGATAGAAACCTTCCGTGCCAATCTGGAAGGCTACAGCGAACCGCTGGTATCGTGGCAGGCGTACAAAAGCAAGAAGGGTGAGCGCCTGGACAAGCTTGCGCCGCACTTCGGCCTTTCGGTGGAGAAACTCAGGTCCGTCAACGGCCTCTCACCGCGCACCAAGCTCAGCAACGGGCAGGCGCTGCTGGTGCCGCTGAACGGCGAAGACGCAAGCAATGAGTTCAAGGCATTCAATATACACCTTGCGCCCAGCGATCTGCCCCGCGGGCGCATTATCACGCACACCGTGCGCAAGGGCGAAACACTGGCCAATATTGCCCGCCGCTACCATGTGAGCCTGGCGAAACTGCAAGACTGGAACAATGGCGTGGAGCAGCTCCAGACCGGTCAGGTCATCACCATCGTACAGCACGGCAAGCCGCGCCGCCTGACGAAGACAGGCTCGCGCAAGACACAGCGCCGGATGCGTATTGCCTACAATACGCGCTAGAGATGTGACGACAGTTTTGCCGAAAAGGCAGTGAGAGAGCGGTATCCCTTCCACACGCGCCATCCCCCCCTCACCAGACCAACCACGCCGCGCCGGCGAATCACGAGTAGCGCGGCCACACCGGCAACAAGCACAGGATTTGAGCGCAGGTAGCGGATGGCAGCCAAGCCTTGGTCAGCAAGTGCCAGCGGGGCTTGCCAGCGTGCCCCGATCTCGGCCACCTGCTCACGCTGCGAGGCGATTCTCGCCAGCAATTCTCCGCGACGTTGCATCACCTCAAGCATCCGCTTATTCATGGCCGGTTTCCAGTTGCTCCCTGTCCCTGGCCAATTCGGCAAGGCTGGCAGAAAACAGTTTTGATTTGGCTTGCGCCTTGCTGCGCAGCAACACCGCTAGCAGCGTGCCCAGCGCGAAAAATATGGTGCACAGCACACCGAGCACAGCGAGACGGTGATCATCCCAGAACAGCACCACGATAAACGCGGTAAACAACAGCAAGCCCATACCGAAACAGAACAGCGCAATCAATGTAAAGAAGAGCATCTGCGTCAGATGCAGACGCTCTTCTTGCAGTTCATTCGACAGCAGCTCAAGCCGTGTCGAAGCGATGGAGGTCAGCGTGGACAGCAGCCGCTTGAGCGACCCCATCAGACCAGAACTCGCTTCCGGCATCGCTTAACGGCCGCGCGAAATCAGCATACCTACAATCATTCCGACTCCGGCAGCGATGCCGACAGCCTTCCACGGATTCTCATGCACGTATTCGTCGGTCGCTTTTGCCGCCTGTTTGGTCTTCGCAGTCACAGCTTCCTGTGCAGCGGCAAGGCGCACTTTCGCGGTCGCCAGATTTTCCTGAATGCGCTCGCGCGCCGCCGCCACTTTTTCACCCGCCTGGCCGGCCGTGGCGCGCAGCAGTTCCTCGGCATCCGCCACTACTACACGCAAATCCTGCATGAGTTTTTCTTTGCTGATTTCGCCTTCCATGCCTGCTAATTTTGTGCTCATGATCAACTCCCTCAACGATAAATTAAGAACTGCAATGTAGTGCTGCACAACTGTCCGACTACCGGTGTCTTTGTAATCCTAAAACTTCCGGGCGTCAACCCAAATCGTCGTCATACAAATGGCAATGCACGCTATGCGTTGCGCTGATGCACGTTGCATCCGGATAAGCTGCGCGGCATACTGCCATGGCATGGGCACAACGCGGATGGAAATGGCAACCCTGCGGCGGATTAACCGGCGACGGCAGATCGCCGGCCAGACGTATCACTTCCACGCCGCGCTTATCTATACGCGGCACGGCGGACAACAGCGCCTGGGTGTAAGGATGTCTGGGGGCGTGCAATACCTCCTCCACGGTGCCGCGTTCCACGATGCGCCCGAGATACATCACGCACACTTCGTGCGCGAGATATTCCACCACCGCGAGGTTGTGGGTGATGAACAAATAGCTCAGGTTCAATTCCTGCTGCAGCGACTTCAACAGATTCAGAATTTGCGCCTGCACCGACACATCCAGCGCGCTGGTCGGCTCGTCGCAGATCAGCAGTTTCGGGCTCACCGCCAGCGCGCGCGCAATCGCGATGCGCTGCCGCTGCCCACCGGAAAATTCATGCGGGTAACGCCAGATGGTGCCGCGCGCCAGGCCGACTTGATCCAGCAAGCCGGCAATGCGCCGCTGCCGCTCCTCGCTGCTGCCAGCAACGGAAAGCGCTTCCATCCCCTCCTGCAAAATTTCCGCGACACGCATTTTCGGATTCAATGAGGCATAAGGGTCCTGGAACACCATCTGCATCGCGGCGCGCTGCGTGCGCAGTTCACCGGCTTCAAGCCCGATCAACTCACGCCCGGCAAATTGCACACTGCCTGCGGTAGGCGGGATCAATTGCAGCAAGGCCTTGCCCAGCGTGGTCTTGCCGCAGCCGGATTCGCCGACCAGCGCCAGCGTGCGCCCCTGCGGAATCTGCAGCGACACGCCATCCACCGCTTTTACCTGCCCCACTACGCGCTGCAATATGCCCTTGCGGATGGGGAAGTGGACTTGCAGATTTTCAACCTGAAGCAGTGAATGGTGATGAGTAATGGGTGACGCTGCACTCATCAAAATGGGCAATGTCTCGCTTCCCCTGTCACTTGTCACTTCTAACTTTTCACTCCCCGCTGCATCAGCAGCGGCATAAAGATGGCACCGCACCCCCTGCCCTTCCCTGACCATCGTCCACGCCGGCGCCTGCTCGTGGCACAGCTCCCACGCCCGGTCGCAGCGCGGCGCAAAGCGACAGCCCTTCGGGATGTCATGCAGCGGAGGCACGCTGCCGGGAATGGCAGCCAGCGGCTGGCCGATGCGCGCGGTATCCGGCAGTGCGGCAAACAATTTCTGCGTATAGGGATGCGCGGGGCGTGAAAACAACTGCTCGCGCGTGGCCTGCTCGACGATATGCCCGGCATACATCACCGCGACCTGATGCGCCATTTCGGAAACCACGCCGAGATCATGCGTGATCAGCAACAAGGACATGCCGCTCTGGTGTTGCGTGTCGCGCAGCAGTTGCAGCACCTGCGCCTGGATGGTCACGTCCAGCGCGGTAGTCGGCTCGTCTGCAACCAGCAGTTTCGGCTGCCCGGCCAGCGCCATCGCGATCATCACGCGCTGCTTCATGCCGCCGGAAAGCTGGAACGGGTATTCGTGCAGGCGGCGCGGCGCATCCGGAATGCCAACCTGTTGCAGCAGCTCAATGCAGCGCGCCTGCGCTGCTGCACCGCGCAACCCCTGATGCAGTTCCAGCGCCTCGGCGATCTGATCGCCCACCGTCATCACCGGATTCAGGCTCAGCCCCGGCTCCTGGAAGATCATCGCCATGCGGCCGCCGCGCACCTCGCGCATGGCGCGCTCCGGCAAGGACAAAAGGTCAACATCGGCCAATTGCACCGCGCCGCTCTCGACATGAATGCCGTCGGGCAACAGGCGCATCAGCGACAGCGCGGTCATGGATTTGCCGCAACCGGATTCACCCAGCAGCGCGAAGGTTTCACCCGCATGGATGCTGAACGAAACATCGTCCACGATGCGCGCGCCGTTATTGAGGCGCGTAGCCAGATTATCGACTTTCAATAAAAATTGTTCCCCTCTCCCGCAGGCGGGAGAGGGGTTAGGGGAGAGGATCTGCGTCACGTCGCGCTCTCCATCCGGTTCAGGCGCGGATCGAACGCGTCGCGCACCGCATCGGCAAACAGGTTGGCCGCCAGCACCAGCACCAGCATGAAGCCGAAGGCGGAGGCCAGCGCCCACCACACCATCGGATCGCGCCCCATCTCCAGCCGCGCGGCATTGATCATGGTGCCGAAGCTGATGGTGGAGGGATCCACCCCCACGCCGACATAGGACAGCACCGCCTCGGCCAGCACCAGCGCGCTGAAATCCATCACCACCGAGATCAGCACGATGTGCATCACGTTCGGCACGATGTGGCGGGTAAGAATGCGGAACGTCGACACGCCGAATGCCTGCGCCGCCTGGATGTATTCCATCTCGCGCAGCTTCAGCGCCTCGCCGCGCAACAGGCGGCACAGCCCGGTCCAACTGGTCACACCAAGAATCACGCATAGGCACAGCAGGCGCACATCGGCGCGCGCGGCGGATGTCTCGAACCAGTCTGCGTGCATCTCGATCACCACCTGCATCATCAGCACCGCAGCGGCGATCAGCAGCACGCTGGGAATGGAACTGAGCACGGTGTAAACATACTGGATCACGTCGTCCACCCAGCCGCGCAAGTAACCTGCCGCCACGCCGAGCAGCAGCGCGAACGGCAACATCACCAGCGTGGTGACCGTGCCGATCACCAGCCCGGTGCGTATGCTTTTCATCGAGAGATAGAGCACGTCCTGCCCCACCTTGTCGGTGCCGAGGACGTGATAGGCAGAAGCAAGATTGGCGATGGCGCCGATGAGGGCGGCGATGATGAGTATCGCAATGAAAACGGCGCCCAGCGGCCTGGACTTGCGCGCCGCCGGATAAAGCCTGGTGATGCCGTCCGCCAGCAACAGCGCCGCCAGCAACCCGACTGCTGCACCCAGCAGCGCCCGCTTGACCACATCGCCGGCCAGTTCGCGCTCAGGGTCGGCCAGATGCGCGCCGCCGTATTTCAATCGCGGATAGTCGCGCAATATCTTCCCGTCCGGCCTCTCCATACTTTCCTTGGCATACAGGTACGCCGTCAGCGGCGCGGAATAGGTCTTTTCGATGCGGCCCCTGAGGCCGCTGACCAGCGTGTCGAACGCACTCAACACTTCCGGCGAATACACGGTTTGCCCGTTGCTCTTCTCCGGCAGCGCTACGCGGTAATGCAGCGTATCTAGCAGCCCGACCAGCAGGAACAGCGACAACACCAGCAGCGACACCATGCCCACGCTGCTCTTCGCCACGCGTTGCCACGGTAACAGCAGATGCTCGCGCCGCCGCACATACCATGCCGCCGCCGCGCCCACCGCAATGAGCAGGAAAATCAGGGCGTCGGTCCACAGAATGACGGGCATCATTGCAGCCTCACCCGTGGGTCCACGATGGTGTAGGAGATGTCCGTCAGAATCAGCCCGGCGATATAAAGCACCGAACCGAGGAACACCATCGCGCGCACCACGCTGAAATCCTGGGAATTAATGGCATCGATGGTGTAACTGCCCAGGCCCGGAATGCCGAAGAACGACTCGGTGAGCAGGCTGCCCATGAACAGCAGCGGGATAACCACCACCACGCCGGTGAGTATCGGGATCATCGCGTTCTTCAACACGTGGCGGAACAGCACGCGCAATTCAGACAAGCCCTTGGCGCGCGCGGTGCGCACATAGTCCTTGCCGACTTCTTCGAGGAAGATGGTGCGATACCAGCGGCCGCTGGAGCCGATACTGCCCGCCACGCCGATCGCGATGGGCAACACCACGAACTTGATGCTGTCCAGCCCGCCTGCATAGCCGGAGATCGGCACCAGATGCCACAGCTTGCTCACCATGAACTGCCCGCCGATGATGTAGAACAGGCCGGACACCGACATCAGCAGCACGCACAACGCCACGCCCGTGATGTCCAGCGCGGTGCCGCGGAACAGCGTCATCAGCAGCGCGAAGCTGACGTACACCACCAGCCCGACCAGAAAAGTCGGCAGCGCAATCGCCAGACTCGGCATCATGCGCGTCTGGATTTCGCGCGAGATGTTGCGCCCGTCGTCGGAATAACCGAAGTCGAACACAAACATGCTGGCGGATTTCTGCCAGAAAATCGTATCGGTGATTTTGCCCGCGCCGCTGGCCGCACTGTTGAGCAACAGCGGCTTGTCATAACCGCGCTGCTGTTTCCATTTTTCGATCGCCTCCGGAGTCACACGCTTGATGCCGAGCTGTATCCGCGCCATGTCGTCCGGCGTATTCACCACAAAGAACAGTGCAAAGGTGAGCAGGTTCACCCCGATGAGAATGGGGATAGCGTAAAAAATACGGCGGACGAGATAGGAGATCATGATTGCCCGTTATTGTACGGGCAAACAATGACCGGCGGACATGCGCCGGGAGTAGAATGTAGCGGCTCGCCCATCACAAGTTGCTGACAGTAAAAATTACGGCAAGGAGAAAATGATGCAAATTGAAATCTGGTCGGACGTGATCTGCCCCTGGTGCTACATCGGCAAGCGTAGTTTCGAGAAAGCGCTCGCGCAGTTCGCGCAGCGCGAAAACGTAAACGTAATATGGCGCAGCTTTGAACTCGACCCCAACGCCCCGCCGCAGTACCCGGTTTCTCTGGAAGAGCTGCTAGCGCGCAAATACGGCGTCAGCCTGCAACAGGCGGCATTGATGAACGCGCGCGTGACCGGGATCGCCCATGAAGCCGGGCTGGAATATAGTTTGGCCAACGCGTGTCCCGGCAACACCTTTGACGCGCACCGCCTGCTGCACTTCGCCGCCGCACGACAACTGGGCGACCGCGCCATCGAGCGCATCATGCATGCCTATTTCCGCGAAGGGTTGGCGGTAAGCGACCGTACCGCGCTGGCCCGCCTCGCGCCTGAGTTCGGCATCGCCGAAAGCGATGCGCTGGCGATGCTGGAGAGCGATGATTATTCCGGCGCGGTGCGCGCCGATGAAGCACGCGCGACGGAATTCGGCATCACCGGCGTACCGTTCTTCGTGTTTGATGAGAAGTCCGGCATCTACGGCGCACAGCCGGTCGAGGTGTATGCCGAAGCGCTGCAACAGGCGTAGAAAGGCTCATAGCCATTCGCTGTATTGCGACTTCACTGGCTGCCAGTATACGGACAAAATCGGATTGTCAAACGGCAAAGCGTGGCGGGAAATGCCAGTGGGGAAAATAGAATGGATTGTGCTCGGTGAAAAACAGGTTAGAGTTGTCGGAGTTGAATTGTTTTCTTGATTCAGAAAGATTTGCTCAAGACAACCTGATAGATATTCATTTCGCCTCTTCCCGTTTCCGCAACGCCCGCCATAACCACCAGCCGAACACCGCCAGCGCGATGCCGGCCAGCCACAGCGGCCACAACC